>CAZMAF010000101.1:0-2500 GCA_964564225.1 uncultured Lachnospiraceae bacterium | reverse complement strand
ATCGTGCAGGGCATGGGAGTGAGTTATAATAAGGACAACCTAGAAAAACCCTTAGCTTGCAAGGGGTTTTGGTGCCAGTCCCTATTTTTGTTGACCTCGAAAATAGCGTGTATCAAGCGCAGATACACTTGGGCGGAATCGTCAGAAGTCTGTGATCGAGATGGTTGGACGAAATCTTCAGAAAGGAGTCTATCTACTTAAGTAATCTATTTATCACTTTAAGCAACCGAATATCATCCTGCCACACAGGATTAGGCACCGAGCAGTATCTGTCACACTGTTCGGTGCTTATTTGTTTGATGCGATTACAGATTGGAGGAAAATATGACAGTAGGAACTCTCGTACCCCAGCGTGGAACAGACAGATTGGATATTCGCTTCTCCCTCTATGATTACCATGGAGGGCTTCACTGTGGTGAAACATTCGATGTGAAGATCAGCGGCAGATGGGTCCCCACCCGAATTGAAATGGGAAAAGATTGGTACCTGGTTGGTATCGATGTGGACGATCTCGTCGGACTGATCGTTCGAATCTAACATAAGACATAGGCCAGCAAGTTTCTTGCTGGCTTTTATTTTTTGGACAAGGAGGAATACGTTATGAAGTGCCTGCGCAAATACGAGTGGGTAAAGCTCCCCAGAGATTACCCAGATATGGGAAAGGGGCTTATGGCAAGCTGGGCAAAACTTGCATCCCGCGCAGCCTTCCGCAAGGGAAACGCCCATTACTGCGGCCATACGAACCCTGTAAGCCCCGGTATGTGGTCCGGAGGTGTCGTGGGTCTCAAAAGCATTTTGGGGGTTAGAACCCGCACACAAGTCTTTCAGGTGCTTGATCAGCTTTCGCTGCATGGTTACCTGAAATATACCTTAGACAAGAAAACAAAGAAGCTGACATATGAAATATCGGACTGGGTTGTCAAATGTTCCGGCTCCGAATGTTTCTCCGGCACAGTTTATGCCACACAGGGGCATGGCTTCCTCTGTCTTCCCCGAAAAATTACTCAGCGGCTTGTGGATGCGGGAAAAGAGTTCGATGAATCTGATGCCTGGTTGGATCTGTGGTGCCACACGATTTATGAAGATTACGGAAATGCATTTTCCTTCCTTGCCCCCGTCGTACAGTGTGGGAAATATGGTGCGATTTTGACACTTGAATCCTTAGGGAATCGGTGGGGCTGGGAAAAAACCAAAGTCTGGCGGTTCATCAAAAAGCATAGCGATGTTTTTGTGCTGTACCGACTTCCCAGTTCTTATGGATGCGTAATTTTCAATGCTATCTATCCGACCTGCAGCGATATCAAGCTACCTAGTAGCGAAACCGTTATAAGTATTTTGAACGAAATACTTATTTCAACAACTTATAAGTACACCGATAACAGCGAGAATCTAAAGGCAAATCATATGCTCGCATGGTATAGCAAACAGGTCATTACAGCTCAACAGGCGGAGTCTGCCCAAAATGAAGCCGAAAATCGCGTTGCGGATGTTTCCCCTATAACGCGTGCGTATATTTCTCATGGTTGGAACTGTAAGCATTGTAGGAACTGTCAGTATGCCTGCCTGGGTGCGTTAATGGAGGAACCCGCGAACTCAAACGACGGATGTAGTATTCGCGGACCGTGCGAGTCGGAAATAAAGCAATGCGTGGGCAAGGAGGAGAACCAATGAAACGAAAAAAACCATCGCTCTATGATGCGGAAGAGCAACTGCTTCAAGAGCACTCGGTACACTTTGTGGAGCTTTTGAAAAGAAAAGGAATGCTGGAAGACACAGAAATCAGCGATGATCGAATTCGGAAAGCTCAAAAATCTCGGGCCAAAAAGGCTTACCAAAACACAGAAGTCATGCTTGCACAATATCGTTTGATCGTTTGGACGTTGGAGTGTATTCCAGGGGAGATTGCGATAGAGTTGGGTGTTCGCCTCAAAGATGTGGACTTGTTGGTAGAAAAGCTGGATCTTCAGTCTGCCCTCGACAATAAGCGACTTGAATACAGAATCCATGCCATGATGAAAACGAGATACCTTGTAGATCGGATTCACGAAGCTCTATCTGTGCTTAAGCAAAGACCATCTACAGGTGAGCAACTGTATTCCGTAATCTACACGACATATATTGACCCAACCGAACGAACTCATGAAGAGATTCTTGATGTGTTGAATATGTCTGATCGAACGTATTACAGGTTACGACGTGAAGCTATCACAATCATGTCAATCAGACTTTGGTCTGCGCCCTCCGAGGATACAGCGAGTTGGTTGGAGGTGTTGACAATCATTGAGAACATGTACCAATCTGACTAATGTGGCAGATAGCCGCAAATAAAATGGCAGGTGTTTGCCGATGACAAGTAAAAATGGATGTGTTAAAATACTACTGTCCAAAAATGGACGAGGCGATAAGGCACTGTTTTGAGAGCGTTTTTGCTCTTAGAAACGGTGCCTTTTTTCGTTTCCAGACCATGAAAAGGAGGTAAATGACACATGGTTAAGCAAAT
>CAZMAF010000100.1:0-2515 GCA_964564225.1 uncultured Lachnospiraceae bacterium | reverse complement strand
GCATTTGAAGATTGTACTCAATTGAAGACTGTCACTATTGGCAATAGTTTGGAGAATATTTCGAGAGAAACCTTCCGTGGTTGTACTGCTCTTACGAAAGTAGTTATAGGTGACCGCGTGCAAACAATAGGAACGTATGCTTTTGAGGGTTGCTCCGAACTTGTTGATGTAACAATTGGAAAAGGTGTAAAAACGATTGAAGCAAATGCTTTTGAGAACTGCACTTCTTTGCCGAGTATTACAATCGGATCAGGCGTCCAAACACTTGGTGCATATGCGTTTGCAAATTGTGTAGAGCTTACTGCTATTGAAATTCCCGGAAACGTTAAGACTATTGACATTTATTGCTTCAATGGTTGTAAACGTCTTGAAACCGTAACCTTTAACGAAGGATTGCAGACAATAAACGGTGCTGCATTTATGGGATGTCCGATTACGTCTGTAGTCATTCCCAATAGCGTAGTCGCTATAAATTCTCAGCAATATGGAAACTCTTGGGATAACCTGTTCTACGGTGCATTTGAAGATTGTACTCAATTGAAGACTGTCACTATTGGCAATAGTTTGGAGAGTATTTCAAGAGAAACGTTCCGTGGCTGCACAGCTCTTACAGACATTACAATTGGTGAGAGAGTTGAGAGTATCGGAGCGTATGCATTTGCCGACTGTACATCATTAGAATATATTTATATTCCTAAGAATGTGTTAACACTTGATGAGCATGCTTTTGATGGTTGTATCTATCTTGATAACATTGATCTTGGAACCGGCGCGCAAAGCGTCGGTTCCTATGCCTTTGCGGGATGCACAGCCTTAACTTCAATTATAATACCAGACAACGTAATTACTATTGGCAATAACGTTTTTAATAGCTGCACAGCACTTGAAGATGTAACTATTGAAAAAAGCAAAGAATTGGTACGTTCCATTGGAAGCAATGTTTTTAATGGTTGTTCAAACCTTGACCGAATTTATTACACAGGAACATCTGAAGAATGGGCAGAAATTACTATCAATGGTAACAATGTTTATCCTTTAAGCGTAACCCCATACTTTTATAGCTCCACTCAACCTACAGTATCAGGAAATTATTGGTACTATAATGCAAGCAATGCAAAAAGAGTGTGGGATGTTCAAGAAACCGCTTTCAAAGCAGAAGAATATTCCGAAAATTTTGTTGAAATATTCGGGGGCGAAGAATCCTCCTATGCAACAACTTTGGTAAATATGTTAGAGGATGATGGTAGTTGGCAAGCACAGTTGGCTATTTGGAAAGGACTGTATTTTGCAGCTAACACATCATTTACTGATGATGGAAGCGCAATATCAGAAAAGGATCTGTATAAACTCGTAATATATGATTTGCTGTGTGGCGAAGCTGATGCAGAAAAGAGCATTTACGACACCCTTGGATATATGACACAGGAGTATATGCTTGATTTTGTAAAAGATACCGTTGGCAGTCCATTAGATAAAGATTCATTAGCTGCTATCTCCGCTTCATCCGTGGAGTATTCTAAACTTACTAAATGGGGAGTTTTTGGCTTAGATGTATTCTTTGAAAGAGAAGAAAATTTATATGAAGCACTCAAGGCTTGTGCTATGTCAAAGGCTCTTTCAGATATGGATTCAGCCTTCCAAACTGTATTATTGCAAATTGCTAACGACTCATCAAATCCGAAGGCATTAAGAGATGCAGCAAGAGAATCCGCCGAACTTTACAGTACGATAACGGAAGAGTTATACCAAAAAATGATCTCGGATGCGAAAATCACTTCGACTGTCGATGCTTTTGCGGAAGCCTTCTGCGGTCTTTCTTGGGATTTCTTTGCCGGCAATATTTGCCCTGTTGTCGGTGCTATACAGACAACAGCAAAAGGTATTTTGTTCCTTGCTAATTGGGGCTTTAATGTAGATGCAGTTTATACAGCCTACTATAAAATGTATGTTGGCGTACATCTTGAAGATGGTCTGCGCGGAGTGATTAATAATACTCTGCAAGACTATTATAGAATCTCCAATCGTACAGCCGCAGATAACTATGTTTACTCTGTTGATATGTATAAAACCTCAGTCCTTTTGGGCTTTGATTATGCTAATATCTTTTTGACAGAACGTTCCAACGCTAACGATATTAGTGCCGAGGAAAAGGAGGCATACATATCGCTTATGAGTAATATATCTTCAATGAAACAAGGAAAAGAAGATTTATATAATCGTTTTGATAATCTTGTTTCACAAGCATACGCAGCGTACTACGCATAATGCATATAATAATTCAAACGGCGAGTGTTAATTCACCCGCCGTTATTCTTGTTCGGTTGATAGAAAAATCCGATAAAAATTCACATACAATTTGACACAAATATATTGCAGTTTTTTCCAATGTATGCTATAATGAATAAAAGGAAAACATTTTCATAAAATGTTAGAATACCATTCAAGAGCCTGCGATTTTCACCGAACGGAAGCGATACCAATGGCTTGCAGAACTATGATGAGCTTTATGCCGATG
>CAZMAF010000099.1:0-2567 GCA_964564225.1 uncultured Lachnospiraceae bacterium | reverse complement strand
CCGCCCTTGTCGTTCAGACTCTCAGCATCCGCTGCCATTTCGGGAATGACAACTGATGCCTCTACATTTCCGTCGGTGTAGCCCCACACAACAGGACAATCAGAACTATTCCAATACGAACTCCATCCGGAAGGCTGTGTTGCCGCCTCGCAATAGATTGTAAGGCTACTGCAACCAACGAACGCAGCTTCACCAATGCTCGTTACGCTGTCGGGAATCGTGATACTTGTAAGGCTACTGCAACCAAAGAACGCCTGTTTACCAATGCTCGTTACGCTATCAGGAATTGTGATGTTCGTAAGGCTACCGCAACCCAAGAACGCATAGTCACCAATGCTCGTTACGTTATCGGGAATAATAGTAGATTGACAACCCACAACAAGTGTATTCGTTGCCTTTTCAATAATGCAATTTCCTTCCGAACGGTATACGTCGTTTCCGGTAGCTACCGTCACGCTCGTAAGGCTGGTGCAAGAACCAAACGCCTCTTTACCAATGCTCGTCACGCTATCGGGAATCGTGATGTTCGTAAGGCTACTGCAACCAACGAACGCATAGTCACCAATGCTCGTTACGCTATCAGGAATCGTGATGTTCGTAAGGCTGGTGCAAGAACCGAACGCAGTGTCACCAATGCTCGTTACGCTATCAGGAATCGTGATGTTCGTAAGGCTACTGCAACCAACGAACGCACCGTTAGCAATGCTCGTTACGCCGTTGGGAATTGTGATGCTTGTAAGGCTGGTGCAATACCGGAACGCAGTGTCACCAATGCTCGTCACAAGCTTGCCTTGATACATAGGCGGAATACTAATTTCAGTATCGGCGCACTCGCCAAGACCGGTTACCGCATAAGTTCCGTCATCCTGCAATTCATAAAGCAAACCTTCACTATATGTATCAGGCGTATCGGGTGTGTCAGGCTCTACGGAAGATGTAAATCCAAAAGGACCGATATACGCGGGATCAGTAAAATATGCCCAATATGCAATCTCACCGGTTTCTACGTCAACGATCTTCAACGAAATATCATATTCATGATAACCCGCAACAGGCACCCAATCGCCGAGATCAAGACGAATATATCCGTAAGTTACTTGGTTGAACACAGAAATTCTTGAAATTTCAATCTCTACCCCATCAATCACAACAAACCACGTAAACTGACCGTTTACGTACCATCCCTCAGAAACCCTATCATCCGTTATAATAAGGGTTTCGTATATGGCGTTTGTAGTTTCTGACATATAAAAGACCAGCGCCCAGTGATAATCAAGAACTGCATGAAAATCTTCCAGAGTGACCGGATAACCTTCTGCCCAGAAGGGGTCGATTGCCATGTTATCAATGTCACCAAGCATAATATCAACACCCTGATCGTACAAGCCGGGATTTTCAGGCGTATCGGGTGTATCAGGCTCTACATTTCCGTCGGTGTAGCCCCACACAACAGGACAATCAGAACTATTCCAATACGAACTCCATCCGGAAGGCTGTGTTGCCGCCTCGCAATAGATTGTAAGGCTGTCACAATAACCGAACACATGGTCACCAATGCTTGTCACGCTGTCGGGAATCGTGATGCTCGTAAGGCTGTAACAATCAGAGAACGCACAGACACCAATGCTCGTTACGCTGTCGGGAATCGTGATACTTGTAAGGCTGTAACAATCAGAGAACGCAAAGACACCAATGCTCGTTACGCTATCGGGAATTGTGATGTTCGTAAGGCTACCGCAACCCAAGAACGCATAGTCACCAATGCTCGTTACGTTATCGGGAATAATAGTAGATTGACAACCCACAACAAGTGTATTCGTTGCCTTTTCAATAATGCAATTTCCTTCCGAACGGTATACGTCGTTTCCGGTAGCTACCGTCACGCTCGTAAGGCTGTAACACTCAGCGAACGCCTCTTCACCAATGCTCGTCACGCTGTCGGGAATCGTGATGCTTGTAAGACTTTCACAATGAGCGAACGCCTGAGTACCAATGCTCGTTACGCCGTTTCCAATCGTCACGCTCGTAAGGCTGTAACAATAAGCGAACGCACAGTTACCAATGCTCGTCACGCCGTTTCCAATCGTCACGCTCGTAAGGCTACTGCAACCTATGAACGCACCTTCACCAATGTTCGTTACGCTATCGGGAATTGTGATGCTCGTAAGGCTGCTACACCACTCAAACGCCCAAGTACCAATGCTCGTTACAAGCTTGCCTTGATACATAGGCGGAATACTAATTTCAGTATCGGCGCACTCGCCAAGACCGGTTACCGCATAAGTTCCGTCATCCTGCAATTCATAAAGCAAACCTTCACTATATGTATCAGGCGTATCGGGTGTGTCAGGCTCTACATTTCCGTCGGTGTAGCCCCACACAACAGGACAATCAGAACTATTCCAATACGAACTCCATCCGGAAGGCTGTGTTGCCGCCTCGCAATAGATTGTAAGGCTGTCACAATAACCGAACACATGGTCACCAATGCTTGTCACGCTATCGGGAATCGTGATGCTCGTAAGGCTGCTACACCACTCAAACGCCCAAGTACCAATGCTCGTTAC
>CAZMAF010000098.1:0-2670 GCA_964564225.1 uncultured Lachnospiraceae bacterium | reverse complement strand
ATCGGGAAGAAGTTCTTGATTCAATTTAATCATTTCGCCCGTAGCGCAAGCTTCTTCACGAAGCGCGTCTCTTTGTTTGTCGCTGCCGTCGATCCAAACCACTTTGTCGGGTTGTGCGAACGCTTGGCAATCTGCAACGAATTGAAGCACTTTCTTGTTGTTCGTCATTGTTTCTTTCTCCTTGACTTATATATTTTTCTTTTTTTTACTTATTTTGTGGGGATTTTGCACTTTCTATTCCTTTTGTTTGGAAGAAAATACCTTTTTCCACCGATTATCATTATACCACAAACTTTTTCGATTGTAAACAGTTTTTCGACGAATTTTTCGCATAACGCAAAAAAAAGTGGCAGTACCCCCTTGTATTTTTCCAAAACGGTGATATACTGTTTGCCCAAAAGCTTTTTTAAGGGGGATTTTTATGAAAAATAAGTACAATGACAACAAGCTTGCCGAAGAGTTCGATTTAATCGTACTCCTTGGCGATACGCACCGCGAACACGGGCTGTTTTCCGGGGATTTGGGCACGCTCACTTATTCGTATACAGGCAACAACCGCCCGCTATACGCCGAGTTCGCCTGCGCGGACGGCACGACAAAGGAAGAAGCGCTCTCTTTACACGATTTTCGCGTACTCAACGAGCGCGATCCGTTCGACGTGTCCGTGATCACGAAATATATGCAAAAGCAGTGCGAGCAAAAAAAGAACGCGGCGTTGCACTTGTAGGGCTTGAAGGCTTGACAAACCAAGAAAAACACGCTATACTGTATGGTATAATCGAGCGCATCGGTTAAATGAGTTTTTAGGTTAGCAGTACAAATGAGAATTGTGGTAAAGGTCGGCACGTCGACGTTGACGCATACGACGGGAAAATTAAACGTGAAACGCACGGGCGCGTTATGCGGCGTGCTTAGTGATTTGAAAAATGCCGGGCACGAAGTGATTTTGGTTTCTTCGGGCGCTATCGGCATGGGCGTTGGCAAGCTGGCTTTGAAAGAAAAGCCCACCGATATCCCCACCAAGCAAGCGGCGGCAGCAATCGGGCAATGCGAACTGATGTATACGTACGATAAATTGTTCGGCGAATACAATCACACCGTGGCACAACTGCTTTTGACGGGCGAGGACTTCGTTGTCGAAGAACGCCATAACAATTTCAGCAACACGCTGCAACGGCTGTTACAGCTTGGCGCGCTGCCCATCGTCAATGAAAACGATACCATCGCTACCGACGAAATTAAGGTAGGCGACAACGATACCCTTTCCGCGCTAGTGGCGTCCAGTGTGAAAGCGGATTTACTTGTTATTTTATCCGACGTCGACGGATTATATTCCGCCGATCCGCATAAAAATAAAGACGCGAAGCTGATTGAAGAAGTACACGGCATAACGGACGAAATCATAGCGCTTGCGGGCGGTGCGGGCTCGGCACTTGGCACGGGCGGCATGATCACCAAGCTCAAGGCGGCGCAAATTTGTCAAAGCGTGGGCTGTGAAACAGTGATTGCCAGCGGCGACGATCCGCAAATTTTATACGACATCGTGGCACGCAGCAAAGCAAAGTATACGAGGTTTTTCGCACAATGAAAAGTATGCAGGAAATTTTTATCGCCGCAAAGGCTGCCGCAAGAAAGGCAGCTACGCTGACGACGCAAATAAAAAACATGGCCCTTATCGCGATGGCGCAGGCGCTCAAAGCCAACGTCGACGTTATTTTA
The DNA here is from genome assembly GCA_964564225.1 of uncultured Lachnospiraceae bacterium. Taxonomy (GTDB): domain Bacteria; phylum Bacillota; class Clostridia; order Oscillospirales; family CAG-272; genus RGIG1993. Next base: position 951 of record CAZMAF010000098.1, on the reverse strand, counting down.
CAAGCTAACCAAATCGATTTACAAAACGCGCAGGGTGTGCTGCCCGACGTAATGCTGGATAGATTGCGTTTGGATGAAAAGCGCATCGTTGGTATGGCAGACGGCATTAAGCAAGTGGCAATGCTGCCCGACCCTGTGGGTACGGCGTTGGAAGAAACTACGCTGCCCAACGGTTTACGCGTAACGAAAACGCGCGTGCCTCTTGGTGTAATCGGCATTATCTACGAAAGCCGCCCTAACGTAACGAGCGACGCTGCCGCACTGTGCTTTAAAAGCGGCAACGCTTGCATTTTACGCGGCGGCAAGGACGCGTTCCGCTCCTCTCTTGCCATCGTCAACGTGTTACGCGATACGTTGCGAAGTTTGGGCATTGACGAGAACTTTATCAACCTGCCCCTCGACACTTCGAGGGAAAGCGCCAACGCTTTGATGACGGCGGTTGGGTACGTGGACGCCTTAATCCCGCGCGGCGGCGCAGGGCTTATCCGTTCATGTGTGGAGAACGCCAAAGTGCCCTGCATTCAAACGGGTACGGGTATTTGTCACGTGTACGTAGACAAGGCGGCGGATTTACAAAAAGCGCTTGCCATCATCTACAACGCGAAAACGTCGCGTCCGTCCGTTTGTAACGCGGAAGAGGTGTGCTTGGTACATAAAGACGTGGCCGCAGCCTTTTTACCTGCCTTAAAGATACGCCTTGTAGACGAGCGAAGCGCGCAAGACTTACCGCCCGTCGAGCTGCGCTGCGATCAGACGGCGCACGCCCTTATCGGCGGGACTTTGGCAAACGAAACGGACTTCGATACGGAATTTTTGGATTATATTTTAGCTGTAAAAACGGTGGCGAGCGTGGAAGAAGCTATCGAGCATATCGCGTTGCACTCCACCGGACACAGCGACGCTATCGTAACGGAAGATGAGCAGGCGGCGGAGCTTTTTCGGGCAAGGACC
>CAZMAF010000097.1:0-2692 GCA_964564225.1 uncultured Lachnospiraceae bacterium | reverse complement strand
TATAGGTGGTATTGCCCGTACCGTAAAGAAGACCGTCGTAGGCTTTTTTCGAGTAGCGATCAATGGGGGTGTCGAGGGTAAAGCCGAGCGTTTTGCCCACTGCCATAAACAAAGGACCGTTCCAGGTATTTTCATCCTGCGTTTTGAAGCCGTTGACCTGAATCGCGCCTTCTCGCAGAGAAAGCGACGGGTCGGGAATGATCTTATCGGGTGAAACTTTGGGAAGCTCACCGAGTCCCGAGCAGTCGGGGCATGCACCGAAGGGATTGTTGAAGGAAAAATCGCGGGGATTAAATTCCGAGAAGGAAACGGAATGTTCTTCGCAGGCAAAATGCTCTGAAAAGTAGAGTTCTTGTTCGTTTTTGCCTATTGTGAGAATCAGAAGTGAGCCTTCGGCAAGCTTAAGCGCGGTTTCGACAGAGTCGGCAAGGCGGGAGCGGATGCCCTCGCGCATGACGAGTCGGTCAACGATCACGTCGATACTATGCTTTTGATTTTTGTCAAGCGTGATCTTTTCGGTGAGGTCGTACAGCGAGCCGTCGACTCTGACACGGGCAAAGCCGCTTTTTACGGCATCTTCAAACTGTTTCTGGAAGCTGCCTTTTTTGCCGCGCACGATGGGAGCGCATACCATAAAGCGTTCTCCTTCTGGCAAGGCAAGGATTTTTTCGAGAATCGATTCCACCGTTTGTTTGCGGATTTCCTTGCCGCAGACGGGGCAGTGCGGAATGCCGATACGGGCGTACAAAAGACGGAGATAGTCGTGAATTTCGGTGACCGTACCGACGGTTGAGCGCGGATTGCGAGAGGTTGTCTTCTGATCGATCGAGATGGCGGGTGAAAGTCCTTCGATAAAATCGAGGTCGGGTTTGTCCATTTGTCCTAAAAACATTCTCGCGTATGACGAGAGTGATTCCACAAATCGGCGGTGTCCCTCGGCGTAGACGGTATCAAAGGCGAGCGAGCTTTTGCCGCTTCCCGAAAGTCCTGTCATAACGACGAGCTTGTCGCGCGGAATATCGACGTTTAAATTTTTTAAATTGTTGGCGCGCGCGCCACGGATTTTAATATACTGATTTGCCATAATTTATCCTTGTTCGTCTGTTTCTTGCGTTTTTTCAAGCATACGAATCTTATCGCGCAGATATGCCGCACGCTCGAAGTCAAGGCGCTCGGCAGCATCGTACATCTGTTTTTCGAGTTCTGCGATACTTTCTTGGGGGATGGGTGCCGTCTTTGCGGGCGTGTGCTTTTTGCCGACGCGCTTTCCGTCGTCTGTACCGAAGTCGATGAGATCCTTGACACTCTTTTGGATGGTTTTCGGAATAATACCGTGCGCTTCGTTGTAGGCGATCTGTTTTTTTCGGCGGCGCTCGGTTTCGGTGATTGCTGCCTGCATGGAGGGCGTTACGGTATCGGCGTACATAATGACAGCGCCGTTTGCGTTACGCGCCGCGCGTCCGATCGTCTGAATGAGCGCGCGCTCGCCGCGCAGGAAGCCTTCTTTATCGGCATCGAGGATGGCGACGAGCGATACCTCGGGAATGTCGATGCCCTCGCGCAAAAGGTTGATGCCGATAAGCACGTCGAATACGCCGAGTCGGAGATCGCGGATAATCTCGCTTCGTTCGACTGTGTCGATTTTGTGGTGGATATATTTGACACGCAGAAGATTCATTTCAAAATATTCGGTGAGGTCTTCTGCCATTTTGGTAGTCAGCGTGGTGACGAGGACTCTCTCGCCACGCTCGGCGCGAAGACGGATTTCGCCCATCAGATCGTCGATCTGTCCCTTCGTGTCTCTGACCTCGATTTTCGGATCAACGAGTCCCGTCGGACGGATAAGTTGTTCAACCGTTCTTTCGGAATGCTCTTTTTCATAGTCGGCAGGGGTTGCCGAAACATATATCGTTTGTCCGATTTTTTTGGTGAATTCTTCAAAAAACAAAGGACGGTTGTCATAAGCCGAGGGAAGACGGAAGCCGTAATCAATGAGCGATTTTTTTCTTGCGCGATCGCCGCCTGACATTCCGCGTACCTGCGGCAACGTAACGTGCGATTCGTCAACAAAAAGAATAAAATCGTCTGGGAAATAGTCGAGCAACGTGAAGGGTGTTGAGCCCGGCTCACGTCCCGACATAACGCGGGAGTAGTTTTCAACGCCCGAGCAGTAGCCAATCTCGCGGAGCATTTCGAGGTCGTAGCGGGTACGTTCCTCGATGCGCTGGGCTTCGATATATTTGTTTTCCGCCTTGAATTTGGCAACGCGCTCCTCAAGCTCACGTTCAATTTCCTCAAGCGCAGCTTCCCGTCTTGCTTCGGTGGTGGCGTAGTGCGAAGCGGGGAAGATTGAGGTATATTGCAGGGTGCGAAGAAGCTCTCCCGTAACGGTGTTGATCTCGGAAATACGGTCGATCTCGTCGCCGAAAAATTCGACGCGGATCGCTTTATTGTTGTAGGAGGCGGGGATGATCTCGACGGTGTCGCCCCTGACACGGAATTTATCACGCTTGAAGTCAATGTCATTTCGGTCAAAGTTCATCGAGATGAGCTTTTCAATGAGATTTTCCCGGCTCATTTCGTTGCCGACACGCAGCGGGAGGACGAGCTTGAGATATTCGTTTGGATCACCGAGTGAATAGATGCAGGAAACTGAGGATACGATGATGACGTCGCGCCGTTCAAACAGCGC
>CAZMAF010000096.1:0-2768 GCA_964564225.1 uncultured Lachnospiraceae bacterium | reverse complement strand
CCAGGCAGATTTTGGGAAGGCAGCGTGGAATAAAATACCAGCAGATGGACCTAATCATGGTATATACAGCATGTACAGATTGAAAATCAATACTTTCGCCTATCAAGTACTTGCAGGAAAACAAATTATGGTGTATATTATTAATTAGACATTCTATATATTTCTCCCATTCTAAAGCACGCGAAACATCAGAACCATCCCAAACAGTATAAACTGCCTGTTGTTTCCTGCTTAACTGACATAGACAACGGTTGCTTCGACACGGCCGCAACACACTGGCCTGGGCAATCTTTTCTGTAAACCATTGAGGAGTTGCGCATGAACCACGACATTCAACATGTGTTTCTCGTAGGTGCAAAGAACCTTGGCACCTACGGCGGATATGAAACATTTATCAATAAATTAACAGAGTATCACCAGCATTGCAAAGATATTCAATATCATGTTGCCTGCAAGGCAAATGGCCTGGGCGCAATGGATGAATCCCAGTTATCCGGCGTAACCAACATTCAGCAGAACGGCAACGGTGAAACGGAAGAGTTCATCTACCACAATGCCCGTTGTTTTAAGATCCATGTCCCCAACATCGGCCCGGCACAGGCCGTGTATTATGATCTTGCCGCGCTTTGGAAATGCTGCAAGTACATTGAGCACCATCAAATCCCCCACCCAGTCGTTTATATTATGGCCTGCCGAATTGGATTTTTTGCAGCTTTCTTTTACCGCTGGATTCACAGGCTGGGCGGAAAACTTTATATCAATCCGGATGGGCACGAATGGATGCGTGCAAAGTGGAACTGGGTCGTCCGCAAATATTGGAAAATTTCAGAGCAGATCATGGTCCGCTACAGCGATCTGGCTGTTTGTGATTCCGTCAATATCGAAAAGTACATCCATGCTTGTTATGACGGAAAAGGTCTTCGCACCGCAAACCCCGTAACCACCTATATCTCCTATGGCGCAGAAATCCAGGAAGCTTCCCCAGACAGCGATACCCTGCTGCAGTGGTATACTCAGCATAATCTCAGTGCCCGCAACTATTACCTGATCGTCGGCAGATTTGTACCGGAAAACAACTTCGAAACCATGATACGGGAGTTTATGGCCAGCAGCAGTTCCCGTTCTCTGGTAATCATCGCCAATGCAAATGTAAAGTTCCAGCAGGAACTGGATCAACAGCTGCACTTTCAGTCCGATCCGAGGATCAAGCTTGTCGGCTCGGTCTATGACCAGAAACTACTGGCTATGATCCGAAAGAACGCTTTTGCCTACCTGCACGGTCACGAAGTCGGCGGCACCAATCCCAGCCTTCTGGAAGCGCTGGGCGCAACCGATCTGAATCTGCTGCTGGATGTGGCATTTAACCGGGAAGTTGCGGATACGGCCGCACTGTACTGGTCCAAGCAGTCCGGTGCCCTGGCAGCTTTGGTCGATGCCTGCGACAGCATGAAGCCCGAGGAAATCTCTGCCTATGGCGTTCAAGCAAAAGAGCGAATTGCTCAGTATTACAGCTGGCAGTTCATTTCCGACCAATACCATAAGCTATTTTGTTCTGGAAACACACAAAATATGGATAACTCCAAGGAATTATGAACATCAATAAGGAAACCATTGCCATCTGTATGGCAACATACAACGGAGAGGCATACATCCGCCAACAAATCGATTCGATTCTGGGGCAGACCTGCCAAAACTGGATCCTGTTTATCCGGGATGACGGTTCCACAGATCATACGCCCGAAATTCTGCGGCAATATGCGCGAGAACAGGAAGATAAAATCCTTCTGATCGATGATCCCACATTGTCCGGCGGCAGTGCACAACAAAATTTCGCATCCATTTTAAAATGGGTCACTCATAGATATTCTTTTGCTTATTTCATGTTTGCAGATCAGGACGATGTATGGCTGGAGGAAAAAATCGAGAAAAGCCTCCGGCTCATGCAGTGCAATGAAACAGATTCTGCTGCGCTGCTTGTTCACACGGATTTGTCTGTTGTTGACCATCAGCTTACGGTTTTGGGAGATTCTTTTTTTGCCTACCGTTCCCTGGACCCCGAGGTGGTTGATCTGCCGCATCTGCTGGTGCAGAACAACGTGACCGGCTGCACGATGCTGTGGAACCGGGCACTCAATGACCTGCTGGATCTGAGTGATCCGGAGATCGCCATGCACGATTGGTGGATCGCACTGACAGCCTGTGCATTTGGAAAGATCCTCTGTTTGAAGGAGCCAACTGTCCTTTACCGGCAGCACGGAAACAACGTTGTAGGCGCCACCCGTGTGAATTCCCCCGGTTTTATTCTGATGCGGCTGCGAGGTTACAGACGGGTGCAGGACAAACTGAAATTGTCCGTTGCACAGGCCGGAGCCTTTCTTGCACATTACAAAGATCTGCTGACACAGGAGCAAATCAGGGTCCTGCAGTTGTTTTCCGGTCTGTATTCCCACAGCAAATTGGTGCGGGTTTTTACCGTTTGCCGGGAGGGCTTTCTGAAGCAAGGTTTGATTCAGATCCTGGGCGAATTATTCCTGATTTGATTTTATATGACTTAAAAAAATAAAAGGAGATACAACTATGAAGGGTATTATTCTGGCCGGAGGTTCCGGCACGCGGCTCTATCCGCTGACAAAAGTTACCTCCAAGCAGCTGCTCCCTGTTTATGATAAACCCATGATCTACTATCCCATGTCTACGCTGATGTTGGCAGGCATCCGGGATATTCTCATCATTTCCACCCCCACTGACACGCCTCGTTTTGCCGATCT
>CAZMAF010000095.1:0-2814 GCA_964564225.1 uncultured Lachnospiraceae bacterium | reverse complement strand
ACAGCATCGTACTTTTCAATGCTGACAGAACCAAACAGATTGATGTCGATGGGTTCGTAAACGCCCCAGTCGCCATTTGCCATCTGGGTCAAAAATGCCTTGGATTCGTCCGTCCAAATATGCTTTGCGCCGCTGGCCTTGGAAGCATCCTCAGCAATCGTACAGTACAGCGGACTTGCAATAACTGTGTAACCCAGGGAGTTCTTCACTTCCGTGATTTTCACAGTACCAAGGGGAAGCTGCTGCACATTGGCAGGAGATACATACAGAGCATCACTGGTGTAACCGGATGCAAGGTAATCCTTGCTATACACACATCTGCCAGCGCTGTCTGTTGCAAAGTACCAAACCCGTGCGGGTGTGCCACTCCAATCGTTGTTGGGGAAGTATTCCCACTTAAAGACTGCACCGGTAAAGGAACCGTCGCCCTGCGGCGTGGTGGTGTCCTTGTCCATCTTCGTTAAAACAAAAGGCGGGTCGAAAATGGGGATGTCGGATACAGAAATCAGATTTTCCCCGGAGGTAACTGTATGGGTATAGGTGGTGGTATCCAGCTTGAACCCCTTGGGGGCCTTGGATTCCTTGATTGTCAGCACATCGCCAATGTTGTACTGCTTGGTGGATGTTGCGTTACCGCTGGCATCTGTCACAAGTGTTTCAACCACCTTTCCATTCAAGGAAATGGTGTACTCTGCACCGGCAAGGGAATACAGACTGTTGTTCTTGATTTGGTCAATGCAGGTCTGTGAAGCATTGATGGACTTCTTCAAGGAAACAGGCTTGGAGTTTTCCGCATTTGTGAGGGTAACAGCAGTAGCACCAACACCTACAGAAACTTCGGTAACTTCCACATTACCACTGGCATCAATGTTTACTTTGTAACCATCCGGCGCTTTTATTTCCTTCAAAAAGTAACTGCCACTGTACAAACCGGACCACTGGGCCTTTCCGCTGGATACAGTCTTACGGGTACTTACATTGACATAGCCAGTATCGGAAGTGTTGAGAGATTTGTAGTCGGCGCTGGTGATGGGCGTAGTACACGCAGGATCACGGTACAAAGTGAACTCTGCACCTGCCAAATTAGCGGTGCCTGCGGTGTTGGTCTTAGTCAAAGAAACTTCGCCAGTGCCAGTACCATAGGGAGTCCAGTAACCTCTAAGGTAGTAGAAGGTATTGGTCCCGTTCTCCGCTGTAGCATCCACTTGGGTTTGAATCCGGTTGACAAGGCCTGTTCCAAATAGGTTAGAAGAACCGGATTCTGTCCAGATCGTTGTGCCATGTCCGGGATAGTGCTTGCCGCCAAGCATCAGCTTACAGATCATAGTGTCGCTGCCACTCTTTTTCCAGGAACAGTCACCAAATCCGCTGTTGCAATTCGCTCCGGATGTGTAGGCGGTACTCAGCCAGCTTTTATTTTTGCTGCCGTTGGCGGCAACATCACCGATGGTATAGATACGGCTGGTGCCACTGAGATTTTCAGCAGCGACATAGGACCAAATAATAGTCGGGATCAGTGTGTCGCCATCCTGGGTAACACTCAGTTTGCCATAATAGGAATCCAGATAGTTCTGAATGGCAAGATCGCTGGCTCCCAGATACTTCAGCACCTCTGCGAACAGAGAGGAATCGGTTGCCACAGTATCACCGGCTGCGACATCCAGCTTGTCCCATGCGCCGTAGTCGTTACCAAGAATAATCCGGGCAAGGAAATTCTCAATAGCGAGGCTACCGCCTTCCTCATTACGGACAATGCGGGGATAGGTAGATGCGCTACCACCAGGATTGTTGTAGTTGAACCAGAAGTTCGTAAAGCCGGTCCAGGAGAAGGTGCATTTATCGCTGCTCAGATTCTCATAAGGAAAGTGATACACATAGGGGTAGGAAGGCCAGCGAGCCTTGGCAATAAAAGTGTGGGGCGTGATTGTGTAAGTGTCAAAAACGGTTGTCGCCGTAGAACCTTGATCCTTGCCGGTGCTGTTCCAAGGAATTGCCTTGCCGGTCTGCACGGTATTGATAACACTGCCGTGAGAATTATACCGGTTGTAGCACTGGTCATAGCGGTAGTATACGATTTGCATGGTGACACCGACAGCAATCATGTTGCTGGAACCGTCACCTGCGGAGTTTCCACCACCATCGCCGCCATCACCGGTTTCAGAACCGGAACTACCGCCATCGGAATCATCGCTGGCAGGACTGGCAGAGAACATCATGATCTCCGGGGGAGCCTCTGAGGATTCTTCTGCTTCCTGCACCGGTTCTTCGTCTGCAATAGTTTCCTCTGTCGCAGGCTCAGTAACGGATTCCGTTTCTCCTGTTGGCGCTCCCGCTGTTTCTTCCGGTGGTTGCGTTGTCGCTGTTTCCTCCGGTACGGTAGGCTCGGTTGCATTGGTCGGGGGTGTTTCTCCCTCGCCAATTTCTGCCGCAAATGCCGTTACTGCACCAAGAGGAAAGCACGAAACCGCCAGTGTGAACACCAGCAGAAGCGCCATGATTTTCTTCATTGCGTTCATTGGGTTTCCTCCTTCTTTGGGAAATGAAAAAGCCTCTTAATGTACGGAAACACTAAGAGGCTTTAGGGGTATAAGGGTTATTCTTTTGGTTCACCGCAATGACGACATATCCATTCGTCATAGGCAGGTTTGTCCACGATCCATTCATCCATGCTGCCAAATCCACCGTGATCAAACAGTGATTCTGCCGGTGGGAACGAGGCAGAGTGGGCGTTCCACAGCGAGGTGAGTTCGCTTGGATCGCCGTACACAGTCCAGCCACAGTCACAAATGATGCCTGCTCTCCAATGCCCTTCTT
>CAZMAF010000094.1:0-2919 GCA_964564225.1 uncultured Lachnospiraceae bacterium | reverse complement strand
ACTACTACGGGGCGGCCAACCATAGCCTCAAGCTCTGCTCTGAGCTTCTCGATCTCCGCACCGTGGAATCCGATTACAACACCGGGCTTAGCGCACTGAATGAATACTCTTACTCTTGCGCTGTCACGCTCGATCTCAATTCTGGGAACGCCCGCGCTCTGAAGCTTTGTCTTAATATACTCTCTGATCTTGTGGTCAGAAACGAGTGTATCGCCAAACTCCTTGTCGCCAACGAACCATCTGGAATCCCAATTCTTGATTACGCCTACGCGCAAGCCGTGGGGATTAACCTTCTGTCCCATGTTAGCCTACCTCCTTCTCTTTTACTACAAGTGTTACGTGGCTGGTCCTCTTGAGGATCTGGAATGCTCTACCCTGTGCTCTGGGCTGTACTCTCTTGAGTGTGGGGCCGGGGCATACGAAGCATTCGGAAACATAGAGGTTACCTGCATTCATATTGAAGTTGTGCTCTGCATTTGCTACCGCGCTCTTAAGGAGCTTTATAAGGTGCTCACTTGCAATCTTGTTGGTATTCTTGAGAATAGCCATTGCAGTTTCGGTATCCTTGCCTCTGATGAGGTCAAGTACGATCTTTACCTTGCGCGGAGAAATTCTGACATATTTAAGATGTGCTTTTGCTTCCATTATCGGAATTGCCTCCTCTCGCTTTTAGCGATTTTCCGTTATTTATTCGATGTTTTTGAGCCCGCATGTCCCTTGAAGGTACGGGTAAGTGCGAATTCGCCAAGCTTGTGTCCAACCATATCTTCCGTTACGTATACCGGAACATGCTTTCTACCGTCGTGAACGGCGATCGTATGACCAACGAACTCAGGGAAGATAGTAGAAGAACGAGACCAGGTCTTAAGCACTTTTTTCTCATTCTTTTCATTCATTGCACAAACACGGTTGAAGAGCTTCTCTTCAACGTAGGGTGCCTTCTTTAAGCTTCTGCTCATTGTTGTTCTCCTTATTCAGTCAATCATTACTTAGCGTTTCTGCGCTTGATAATGAATTTATTGGTTCTTGCCTTCTTATTTCTGGTCTTATAACCAAGAGCGGGCTTGCCCCAAGGAGTAACAGGTCCGGGACGACCAACAGGGGACTTTCCTTCTCCTCCTCCGTGAGGGTGATCGCAGGGGTTCATTACAGAACCGCGAACAGTGGGACGGATACCCTTGTGACGTGTCTTTCCGGCTTTACCGAGCTTGATTGTCTCATGCTCAAGGTTGCCTACCTGACCGATCGTAGCCTTGCACTCAAGTCTGATGATACGAACTTCGCCTGAGGGAAGTCTTACCTGAGCTGTGCCATTCTCTTTAGCCATAAGCTGAGCGAAAGCGCCTGCGGAACGAACAAGCTGAGCGCCCTTACCGGGGTTGAGCTCAATGTTGTGAATGATAGTACCTACGGGTATCTGAGAGATAGGAAGCACGTTACCGGGCTTGATATCCGCATCAGCGCCTGTTGCTACTACATCTCCATCGGTAAGTCCAACGGGAGCAACGATATAGCTCTTCTTACCTGCCTCATTCTCAAGAAGTGCGATGTAAGCGGTTCTGTTGGGGTCGTACTCGATACCGATAACCTTCGCAGTACCCTCCTCGTTTCTCTTGAAGTCGATAAGTCTGTACTTCTGCTTGTTACCGCCGCCGTGATGACGTACGGTGATCTTGCCGTAGCTGTTTCTGCCGGCATTCTTCTTTTTCTTAACGATAAGGCTCTTTTCGGGGGTGAACTTTGTCACTTCATCGAAGGAAGGGCTTACCATATTTCTGCGCGACGGAGTAGTCGGCTTATACTTCATAGTTGCCATTATTACTTTACCTCCTGACTCAGTTCATACTCTCGAAGAAAGCGATAGGAGCGGAGTCCTCAGAGAGAGTTACAACAGCCTTCTTCCACTCGCCGGTGTAACCGAAGTGCACGCCGTATCTCTTGGGCTTCTTCTTCATATTGATGATGTTGACCTTTACAACCTTGGTCTTTTTGAACATAGCCTCAACCGCTGCTGCTACGTCAGCCTTGGTTGCGCTCTTCGCTACCTCAAAGCTGTAACGCTTTTCAGCAACGCCGTCCATACTCTTTTCGGTGATAAGAGGTCTTACAATGATATCTGCATAAGATTTCATTTTACATATACCTCCTCGATCTTAGCTACTGCATCCTTAGCTACGATAAGAGTGTCGCAGTTAAGAATATCGTACGCATTGAGGGTGTTCCACTGAGTGGTTTTAACACCTGCGATATTGTCACAGCTCTTGATAACGTATCCGTTCACCTCAGGGAGAACGATAAGAGTTTTCTTTGCTGCGCCGAGTGCCTCAAGCATAGCGACCATTGCTTTGGTCTTGTACTCTGCGGCATTGATTGCATCTACAACAACAAGCTCGCCGTTAGCAACCTTAGAGGAAAGTGCTCCGAAGAGGGCTTTCTTTCTGGTCTCCTTGTTGAGGTTTATACGGTAGCTGCGAGGCTTGGGACCAAGCGCTACGCCGCCGTGCGTCCACTGAGGAGCACGTGTGCTACCCTGTCTTGCATGACCTGTACCCTTCTGCTTCCAGGGCTTCTTTCCGCCACCGGATACTTCTGTACGAGTAAGCGTGGACTGTGTTCCCTGTCTCTGGTTCATGAGGTATGCTCTTACTGCGGTGTGGAGGACTGCTTCGTTAACAGTGGCGCCGAAAACCTTGTCAGACAAAGTGATCTCGCCTACTTCCTTGCCCGCCATGTCTACAACTTTAATATTAGGCATTCTGTTTTCCTCCTTCCGTTATGCTTTAACCGAATCACGGATGAATACGATGCCACCCTTTGAACCGGGAACTGCACCCTTTACCGCGATGAGATTCTTTTCTGCATCGATCTTAACCGCTACGAGGTTAAGGATGGTAACCTGCTCGTTACCGTACTGACCGG
>CAZMAF010000093.1:0-2999 GCA_964564225.1 uncultured Lachnospiraceae bacterium | reverse complement strand
TTAACATCGTCGATCTGAACGAGCTGAAAAATGAGATCAGCGTGGCTATCACCCGCGAGGGCAAAATCAGCGTTGTTACCTATCCCCTGCTTTCCGATGAGAATGGCTACTATTTTGAATATGGCTGCGAATACAAGAAGCTTGCCGTAGATGACTTTAAGGAGGTTTGATTATGAGTACAAATATTCAGACTTACAGCAATGAAATCAAGATCGTGATTGGCTCTTGGGGCTCTTACAATGAGTGTAATGAAAGAGCTTTAGGATCTGCTTGGCTTGACCTTGCAGATTATTCCGATTGGGAAGAAATCGAAGAGGCTCTTACCGAACAGGGCTTTGAGCTTGACGGTATTGACGAGGAGTTGTTCATCCAGGACATAGACAACTTCCCTTCCGATGCAACGAATTGGGATTATATGCACCCGCAACGACTGTTCGATATTTTACATGAAGCCGAGGTGCTGGACGATGCGCACAAGTACGATACCATTATGGCGTTTTTGGAAGTGCGGGATTTTCGTGAATTTGAAGACCGCGTGGAGCGTTACGGTGCAAGCTGGGACGACGATATTTACATCTACAGGAATTACGACTGGGACGATTACGGACGCGAAATGTTCGACAATTGCGGTTATCAGATCCCGGAAAGCCTGATAGGCTATTTCGACTTTCAAGCCTATGGCGAGTCCTTCAGATACGACGGCATTGAGGAATATTCCGAAGGCTTGATCGAGATTCGCTGACAATACAGAAAGGAGCAGAAAAATGAAATTCAAAGAAAAATTAACAAGAATCATCCGTGACACCATAAGTAACTACGATTTTGAGGATGTTATCAACGACGCGATCGACTCGATTGACATTGAGGAATTAATCACCAATAAGCTGAACAGAAAGATTCGGGACGTTGACATCGAGCCTCTTATGACCGATTTGATCAAGGACATGATCGACCAAGAGCTTGATTCCTTTGACATTGAGGACGAGGTCTTGACTGCTCTGCAGGATCAATTCGAAGCAAGCTGAGGTGTCCGGTTATGAACAGAACTCCAAATTATGGATACAAGGTGTGTTACCGCGAAGATGGCGCAAAAGAATACGTAAGGCATTTTCTGACCTATACGTACCGCCAAGCGATCAAGGCGAAAGCAGGATACATACGATTCCCGCCCCGATCCCGAGAGGACGGACATATACTCAAAAACCCGAAATGGGTGATTATTCCCATCAAGCACTCCGAGGTGCGTGATGGCATCTGGCATGAGGATCCCTTCTGATACGAAGGGGCTTTTTCATTTATAGGACAAAATACAAGATAAGGAGGACAAATACATGACGTTACAGCTCAATGCAACGACAATCGAAGAAAAGGCTTTGAAAGAATATTTGGAGCAAACAGTCAGCGAGGTGCTGGCTGACAAGATCAATAACGGCGTCACCGTCGAAAAAGACGACAAAAAGCTGATCTCAAAAAAGACCTTGGAGGGTTTTATGGAATATGCCACCAAAGAGGCGCAAAAACAAGCCGCCAAGGGTGCGACCTGTGCCTGTCTGCACAGCGACGTTGTTTTCGGTTGGGCTATTCACTACTTTGAGGAAGACAGTATTCTCGGCACACTCTACAACGAGGACGGTTCGGAATACACACCGCCCAAACCGGTACATAAGACCATTCCTAAATCCGCTGATGTTCCTGTGATTGCTCCTATTTCCAAGCCACAACCCAAGACCGGGCAGATGTCGATGTTTGACATCATGGACGAAGCCTATACACCCGTTGAACCTCTCGAACAAGAGTCCGCACCGGAGATTGAAGCAACAGCTGCACCAACAATCTCGCCATTGTATACCCGTTATCTGCAATATCAAAGTGAATATCCCGACGACCTGATCGCCATGAGGGTCGGCGACTTCTACGAGGTGTTTGGCGACTCAGCTGTAGCTGCCGCTCAAGCATTGGGCTTGACCTTGGCCACTCGTGATCTCGGTCTTGCAGAACGCGTCCCCATGATCGGTTTTCCGTATCACAGGGCGGATTATTACATTGAACAGATCCGCACATTCGCTAACCTCGCCATGATCGATAGCGATACCGAAAAGCGGCTATTCCCGCAATACAAGCCGGTAAATGGTTTTGAAATCGACACCGCAACCGGTGAGGTCATAGAGCATACCGAAGAAAGGACCGCTCCCCAAGACCCGTACGGGGACACCGAGCTGATGTACAAGTTATACTTACTGCTTGACAAAAAAATTGAGATCGTGAGGTGAACGTTATGAAAATAGAGAAAATCAAGCCTGTTCCCAAATACATCAAAAAGATGATCCGCAAGCGCGATCTTGCCTATTACCCCGAACAGGACAACAGATTGCGCTATTATTCCTATTTGACCAAGAACGACGGCGAACTGGTCAAGGTGACTGTTGCTGTCAAAAACCGGTATAAGAAATGGTACTGCAAGCAGGTTGCGGTACACGGCATTCACTCCAAGCAATGCTTTTTGCGGGATATGGTGTTTTACTATATAGGTGGCTATCGTGTTGGCTGGCACGATATGGGGTTTTACAGCGAGCAGCGATGGTATGAGGACGGTCTTTGGGGACATCACGATGACCGTTACTTTGATCCGTGGGCACCCTTGGTCAACAAAGAGTATCTGTCCAAATTTCCCGAATACAAGTATGCCGCATGGGAGCTGTACGATGGTGTGAACATCCTGCAATACCTGCGCCTATACGAGAAGTTCCCGCAAATGGAATACCTGATGAAAATGGGGCTGAGGAACTACGCTTTCAGTAAACAGATCTTACGCAAATCCGGCAATGACAAACGCTTTCGCAGATGGCTTTCGACCAACCGCACCAAGCTGCAAAGTAACTTCTATTACGTTTCCACAGTCCTGACTGCGTACCGGACCAGCAGCTCTCTTGCAGAAACACAAGCATTTGAGGAAACAAAAAAGGCCTTCTGCCGTGAAAGCGGCTATCAGCCTATACGTG
>CAZMAF010000092.1:0-3051 GCA_964564225.1 uncultured Lachnospiraceae bacterium | reverse complement strand
GCGCGATTGAAATCAAAGACAGTGATTTAACTTGGTTCTTCCTGAAAGTAAACGGCGAAGAAAAAATGTCCGCAACGGCGGCAAACGTTCCCGACGTGAAAGCCATTTCCGCATGGGGTGACGAAACGGCTGTGATTGCACAGTATTCCTACGACGTAAGCTTTAACGGTGCAGTGACAGAAGTGCTTGCAGGGCAAGCAATAGGCGCTTTGCCCGAGGCTCCTGCAAACGAAAACGAATTGCTTGGTTGGTTTGACCAAGACGGCAATAAAGTAACGGCGGAAACGGTGGTTACGAAAGACTTGACGGTAACGGCAATATTTGCAGAACCGCACAACGTAACCTTTACGGTGGACGGCGAAGTATATGAAACGTATGAAAACGTGGCGTATAATACGGCAATCGGCGAATTGCCTGTTGCGCCTAAGAAAGCAGGCTATGATTTTGTAAAATGGACGTACGGCGGCGAGGAAGTAACGGCTGAAACCGTTGTTTCAGCGCATATGACGGTCGTTGCGGAATATGCAGAGCGCGGTTATTATACCAATGAAGAGTTGGAAGATTACGTAGTCGCTCAAAATAGTGATTTCGGCGCAGCGACAATTTTATCTTGGGGCGGTGACGCTACCAACGGTTTGAAACTGAACAACGATTTGCCCACGGCATCCTTCGTGTACAAATTTAGTTACACGCCAAATGCTGGCGGTGACAACACGGCGCTTGCGCTTCGTTCTTCCTATTGGGGTGATTATCATTTCGTGTTCCGCGGTAAAACGTTGATGTATAGCCTGAATGCAGACTACGTAAAGGTTGGCGAAGTGTTCACGGACGGCGCGCAGCTTGTGGAGGTGGGCGCGATTGAAATCAAAGACAGCGATTTAACTTGGTTCTTCCTGAAAGTAAACGGTGAAGAAAAAATGTCCGCAACGGCGGCAAACGTTCCCGACGTGAAATCCATTTCCGCATGGGGTGACGAAACGGCTGTATTATCGCAATATTCTTGGACGGTGGATTTCAACGGCGAAAAGAAAGAAGTATTAAACGGCGCAGCTATTGGCGAATTGCCCGCAGCGCCCGAAAGCGAATTTGAAATTATCGGTTGGGCAGACCAGTACGGCAATATTTTGACAACGGAAACGGTAGTTGCGGAAAATATAACGGCAACACCTGTATTTAACGAACCGCACACGGTTACCTTTGTTGTAAATGGACAAACGCTTGCTACGGTGGAAAACGTTGGGTATAAAGAAACCGTGACTGCTCCTGAATGTAGTGTACCTGGTTACGATTTTGTAAAATGGGTTTACGGCGACAACGAAGAATTTACGGCAGAAACGCAAGTCGTTTCTAACTTGACGATCACGGCGGTTTTGACTGCGCGTGATTTCACGGAAGAGGAACTTGAAGACTATATCACGGTAACCAACAAGGACATCGGGGCGGCAGCATCTATTAAGAATACGAACAGCAGTTTTGCAAACTATAACATCGCAACGGAAAACGAAACAAGCTCCGTTGTGTATCAGTTCGTTTACGCAAAAGGCGAAAAGCCTTTGTATATGGTTTTGCGTGACATTATCAACGGCTGGGGCACGAATGCGAATGCGAGTGGCGGTACGGCAAGCGGTTACACCTTTATCCTTCTCGGCGCGACGTTGGAAACGCCCGTTGGTAAACCCGTGACCAATGCATTCTCGGGTGAAACGAGCTTGTATCTTGTGGAGATCGGCGTCATTGACGTAAAGGATTCGAACGAGGTTTGGATTTACGTAAAAGTAAACGGCGATAAAATTGTTGACGGAAGAATGGAAAAACATGCGAACGTAAGCAATTACATCGGTATGTTTGGTGACGATGCTTCGACCTCTACAATAAACGAAGCGGACGATTACCATTTCTTGGAAGGCGTTGTGGCAAAGCATACGGTTGTAGAAGTGGAAGGCTTGGCGGCAACTTGCACGGAAGCAGGCTACACGGCATATAGCTATTGTGAAGTTTGTAACGCAAGTCTTGTTGCGAAAGAAATTCTTGATGCGCTCGGGCATGAAGAAGAAACGGTAGAAGGCTATGCGGCGACCTGCACGGAAACGGGCTTGACGGACGGTGCTGTTTGTACGGTTTGCGGTGAAACAACAGTGGCGCAGACGGAAATCGGCGCGCTTGGTCACGATTTTCAGACAGTGGAAGCGGTTGCACCTGGTTGTGAAACGGTAGGGGCTACGGCAGGCGAAAAATGTATTCACGAAAGCTGTGATAGGATTGTCAGTGGTTGCGTAGAAGTGCCTGCAACAGGGCATACCGAAGTGATAGACGAGGCGGTTGAATCTACTTGTATTGAACGTGGTAAGACGGAAGGTAGCCATTGCGGTACCTGCGGTAAGGTTTTGCAAGAACAAGAAAGCTTGCCTTTGGCTGACCATAATTACGTAGACGGCGTTTGCTCCGTTTGCGGCGATGAAGATACATCGGCTGTTGTTCCCGAGGATCCCTCTAATGGTGCTT
Organism: uncultured Lachnospiraceae bacterium; assembly: GCA_964564225.1. GTDB lineage: Bacteria > Bacillota > Clostridia > Oscillospirales > CAG-272 > RGIG1993. The sequence goes on along the minus strand of CAZMAF010000092.1, from coordinate 549 downwards.
CGACGGATGAAAATAACGGCTCGTCGGGTTGTTTTGGTTCCATTGGCGGTACGTTTAGCGGTGTTATAATGGCAATCGGCGCGACGTTCCTTTGTGTTAAGAAAAAGAAAGAAAAGAAATAATAAAAATAAAGCCGCTTTCTCGGTTTTTTATCGGGAAAGCGGCGAAAAAAGGAGCTATCAATGAAACGATATGAAGAGATAAAAATGGTTATCGTTGTTTTTGAAAGCGATGACGTGATTAGGATGTCTTTTGGGGATAATGTAGTCCCTGAATTTGGTGGTGGATACGAAGGAGGTATTTTCGAATGAGAAGGAGAAAAGGTTTTTTGTCGTTGCTTATAACGACGTTGACTGTATTTGTTCTTTCGCTTGGCACTGGGATTATATTTAGCCTTAGCCCAGTGACGGCAAACGCGGCTTATGAATACGAAGAATACGTAATCGTACAAAACGATGATTTTGGCGGCGCAACAACTTTATCTTGGGGCGGTAGTGACGCTACCAGCGGTTTGAAACTGAACAACGATTTGCCCACGGCATCCTTCGT
>CAZMAF010000091.1:0-3377 GCA_964564225.1 uncultured Lachnospiraceae bacterium | reverse complement strand
GTTGGTATTTTCATCGTAGCTGTAGGTGGTTTCCTTACCCAGAGCATCCGTGGACTTCTGGAGCCGGTTGCCATCGGCGGTGTAGGTTGCTGTAGTGGTGATCTTGCTGTCACCGCTGCCGACAGACACGGAAGTGTTGTTTCCGAAAGCGTCATAGCCGAGAGTATAGGCAAGGCCTTCCTGGGTGGTAGAGGTCAGGACATTGTGGTGATTATCGTAGGTATAGGTCACCTTGACTTCATCATTCTGGATGACCTTGGTCAGATTGTTATTGTCATCGTACTCATACTCTGTGACCTGGGCCTGCAGATCCTTGACAGATGTGACATTGCCTTCGCTGTCGTAGGTATAGCTGGTGCCGAATTGCTCACGGAACAGTTGGATGCCATCGAAGCAAACAGTATTCACATTGAAATTGTACTGCACCTGTAGCGTTATGGAGTTATAGGCCTTATCCGCAACGGCAGCCTTGGAGACGTACTGCCATTCGTTGGTATCTGGGTTGAAGTCCGCTGTAAAAGCAGTCGAAGTGCTATCTGTATTATTGAAGATCATGCGGATGCGGAAGGTCCGTTCGTTGGCATCGTAGCTGCTCATCGGGGCGGAGTTGCCCTTGGCCCATCCGCCGAACACATAAGCGTCTCCGGCACTGCCGCCGCCAGGGATATACTGGTATACCTGGGTATAGCCGGTGGGGCTGCCTGTCATCTGCAGAACAGTGGTGTCAAACTGAGGAATGGCCACGGCGTTCAGGTAGATCCGGTTGTCAGCGGTAAGATTGGAAGTTCCGGTCCAACTTGCCGCAGGTGTACCGGTATAGTCAAAACTGCCGTTCTCCACCAGATTGAATCGGCTGGCGGTGGGAGATTTTTCAAACTGAACACAATCCATGTACGCTGTTCCAGTCGTTTTTGTGAACAGGCAGCAGCTGACATTGACCGATGCGTCAGTTGTATTTGTGAAGGTCATTTCCAACCGGGTCCAGTCCTGGCCAGCAGTATATCCTGCGCCGGTTTTTAAATTCCCGCTGTAGTAGAGCGCGAGGAATCCAGCAGCATCAACCGATTTTACATATGCCGAGAAGGTGTAGGTCTCATTGGGAGCAACCGCATAACTGGAACGCATGGCTGCTACATAGCTGGTAGTGGTACTGACAAGCTTCAGGGAATAGTTTCCTTCGTAGGCTGCTTCCGTAGAGCGTGCGGCGGTAAGCGTGGAAGTAGAATTGGAGTACCAGTAATTTCCTGTCTCAAAGCTACCGTGGGACAAAAGATTACGCACAGAGTATTGCAGTTTGGAGGCCACCTTCAGCTGATTGGCTTTTTCAGTGCTGTCAGCCGAATTTTTGGCATACTGCGCATACTGTGCCCGGCCCTCATCATCCTGGATGCAGATCAGGTTGCCCAGGTCGTTGAACTGCAGGAGGTTGACATTACCGTTTTGATCTGTCAACTTGGTCTGGTTATGGGTGTAGTCAAAGGTCAGGCTGCTGCCGTTGAGCGTGGTTCCGCTGACGGGGGTTACATCCGTCGCTGACACGCTTTCCACCCGGTAGGGCTGATAGCTCTCAGCAGGTGTATTGTAGGTATAAGTCAGCTGATAACCGTCAATATCCGTGGCAGAAATCAGCCGGTTGCCGGAATAGGTATAATTGCTTTCCTCGTTATCCTCGTCAATGATCTTGATAAGGTTATCGTCTTCATACTCGTAGCTGGTGTGGCATATCTCTTCGGTTTTATTGCCCTTATAGCTGATCCGGGTCAGCAGTTTACTGCTTTCGTCATAAGTAAAGGTGTAGACCCGCCCTGCGCCGTCAGTGACTGAGGTGATCCGGCGGGAATATCCATCATAGGAGATGGTGATGTTGCTTGTCTCCTCCTGGTTATTCTCATATTTCACTAAGCGTCCGAGGGTATCGAAATAGCTCACAAAATCGGCTTTGTTCTTGATCTCGTAGCCGTCAGTCTTAACAGTCAATATTAGTTCCTGGTTGTCCTCATTCTTGTAGGTGTTGGCGGAATCATACTTGAAGTAATGGTCTGTGCCGTCGGAGTCCTCCCAGATATAGTATTCCGCATCCGTCAGGGTCCCGTCGGTGATCTGCCATTGATAAACTAACTGGTTGTAATTAGTCCGCCAGCCGTTGCCCATACCGAAGCCATTGGCACCGGAATCGTTGGAATTATTTTGGTCCGAGGGAGCGGTGCTGTCGTTGAGGTTATACACATGGCTGATACTCACCGGCGCCCGGTTGCCGCCGAAGCCCATATCCGCCCGGGTCCAAATCAGGTTGCCGGTGAAGTTATTCACATAGCCGGTACCTGCCCGGCCTGCAGAGGAACCGGTATAATCCCAGTAGCCTTCCAAACCGTTGTTGTTCCGGAATTCAACGAACAGCACCGGCTGATAAAGGTCGTTGTCGGTATAGTCGGAGGAGCAGAATTGCCGGAAGTTGTTTTGTTGGGCCGCTTCGATTTCGTCGCTGGCCTTAAACATCATGCCGGTATTTTCGTTGGCGTACCAGTCCCGGACAATATCCGTAACTACCCAGTAATACCAACCGGCTTCTCGGACGATTGCAAAATCTTCTATATTGGGATTCGGAGCCGGCTTGTTTGTCCATGTAATGGTTTCCGATTCCCACACATCGGAAACTTTATGGACATGGACTGGGTATGCTGCTGAGGTAGATGTTTCCGGCTTATACAAGCGTACCCGAGCATTGACAATTACATCCGAAGAAGTGATTTCCGGAAGGTTGTCATATTTTAGGTAAAACCGCATAATGCCCTTAGTATGATAGTAACCCGTATCCAACATACCAATATTTGTGTAGGGTTGCAAACTACTGACCGTCATATCCCGGATATTAGAGGTAGTCAGGGCCGGAGATACCACCGGGTCCAGGATCACGGGCCAGGAGCGGTCTTCCGCTGCAAGCCAAGTCTGGGGCAGCATGTAGGTCAGGATATAGGTGCTTCCCTTGCCCACAAGCTGCACTTCGATATCGCTGTTGTACGCCATAGCACTGTCCACCAGGTAAGGGGCGGGCATGACCATGACGATGTTCTTCTGTTCCTTATCGTAGAACAGGATGCTGCCGTCGTCCTGCAGAGTGGGAACCATCTGGCCCACATTCAGGGCATAGCTGTAGCCCTGCAAGGTAGCGCTGTAGCTTTCCAGAACGATGGATTCCTTGACCTTGTTGGAATCCAGATCGTACTGTACATGGGTATTGCTATACACATCAGCGTAGAGGATCCGGGACTGCAGCTTATCCGGGATGGCTTCCGGGTGCTCTGCTTCCTCTTTCTGGGCCAGGGTGTCAATGGTCTGGACCTAGGCGGAAGACAGGTTTGCGGCGGTCAGATCTTGTG
>CAZMAF010000090.1:0-3797 GCA_964564225.1 uncultured Lachnospiraceae bacterium | reverse complement strand
ACTGGACAGCATTATCAAATATTACACATGGAACGGCGTTTCGGTCGTAGATGAGACAGGGATCGGCGAAGCCATCAATAAGGAAAAGGCGCGCATACGTGATATGGCGGCGCTGTATACCGCTGTGAAGGATGCTGAGGTGATAGATTTCTCCGAGACAGAGGTTGTCGAGCTGAATATCAGATTTGCCCCCTTAACCGAAAGCAATCTTGCAAATGTAACGATTGACGCCGGCAAGGTATCGGTTGGCAGTATCTCTCTGACTATCGAGGACACGACGCTTTATGTTAAGGATGAAACTTATAAGGTGATGCTGGCGCTTGCCAATGCAAACGGCGGGCTTGTTCATTTGGCTATGGAAAATACCTCGTCAATCCAATATGCGGGCGAGGATAAGTTCACCGTGACAGCCTCGCAGCTTGATGTCACACTGCCCGCGCTCTCGTCCGGTAACTATACGCTTGTGGCTTATATCGCTACCTCGGATGGCATCAGAGCCTCGGCTTACACATCCGTGACGGTTAGTGAGATCGTCAATATGCCCATAAGCCTTGAAAGTATGACCGTGTCGGCGGTAAAGAGCGCAAATGGCACACTCACGCTTACCTATGCGCAGGCAAGAGATTTTGAAGTAGCTCTGACAACCGAAGGCCGTATAGGCTATGAGGAATTCAAGTCTTTCGTATCGGGGATGGCGTTTGAATACGGTACTCCCTCGGATATCATAGAAATGCAATCCGACGGAATTTATACCGCGCTCACGGGAAGCGAGACCGAGATCGCTGACGGTACGTATCGTATCGCCTATAAGGTAGAAAATGGTAACAGTGTATCGCAAGGATACATTTTCGTGCAGTATTCTTGTCAATAAAATTTGACAGACAGTCTTCAGATAACATCAAAGGCGGCGGGGCTTGTCCTCGCCGCCTTCGTAATGCCTCAACTCATAATTTTGAAACATAAAAGAAAAAAGACACCGATTATTATAACAGATGTCTTTTATTGAATTTATGATACTACCGCAGTGTGAATAAATTAATGCCTTTGAGGATTTTTACATAGTAAAACATCATTGTTCTGATTGATAGATGACAATTTTCCCATAGAGTGTACGCCTGTATAGCTTACAAATTTTCATGAATTTTTTTGCCTTTCTATTTTCAGTAAGGTGTTATAACGGTTTGATGTATCCGATTTCAATCAGTCAAACAAAGGCGTTGAGAAATATCGTTCCGCTGTATCCGGAAGAACCGTAACAACCGTTTTCCCGCGCCCGAGTTTGCGCGCCAGCTTGATAGCAGCCACCACGTTGGTACCGCTGCTGATGCCGCAAAGTATGCCTTCTTTGGCGGCGAGTTCGCGCGCGGCGTTCAGCGCCTCGTCGTCGGTTACGATACAGACCTCGTCTATGATATCCCGATTCAGTATCTTGGGTATGATTCCGTCTCCAATTCCCATTTGAACGTGTGTGCCGATAAGACCGCCTGAAAGGATTGCGGCGTTCTCCGGCTCGGCAGCCCAGATCGTTATGTCGGGATTCGCCACCTTCAGCATTTCGCCGATTCCGGTAATGGTGCCGCCGGTGCCGATGCCGGAGCAAAAGCCGTGTATAGGACCGTCCACCTGCTCAAGTATTTCTCTTGCAGTGGCATCTCTTTGCACAGCAGGGTTTGCCGGATTTTCAAATTGCTGGGGAACGAAAACGCGGGGATCGTTTTTCTTCATCTCAAGGGCAAGGGCAAGGCAGTCCTCGATGCATTTTCCGATATTGCCCGCATCATGCACGAGAATGACCTCTGCGCCGTAGTGACGGACGAGCTTGCGGCGTTCCTCACTGACCGAGTCGGGCATAATGATCTTAACCTTGTAACCGCGAACCGCACCTACGAGAGCAAGCCCGATTCCCTGATTTCCGCTGGTAGGCTCAACTATGATACTGTCCTTGGTCAGTACGCCGCGCGTTTCTGCATCAAGAATCATATTGTAGGCTGTACGGGTTTTTATTGATCCGCCTACGTTGAGTCCTTCAAATTTCACAAGTATTTCGGCATCGTCAAAAGAGGTGAGATGCTGAAGACGTATCATGGGCGTGTTGCCCATAGCGTCAAGAATGGAATTGTAGATCATATATAGTTCCTTTCGTTGCGGTAATATACCGCAAAACTGTCTTATATTCACACCGGTACGATACAGCTTACGTCGCGTTCTGAATATTGTAACATAAAACGGCGCATATTTCAAGTCCTTTTGGACGATTTTGGTGGATTTTGCGTATCAAAAAATCCTTGTTCATTTAAGAAACAAGGATTTTTTATATTGTTTTATTTTACCATACCGTAGCCGCCGGCGTATTTCGATACCTCAGAGGCGACGACAAAGACCTTATTGTCGCAACATGCGCGGATTTCCTTGAGGGCTTTGGGTGTTTCTTTGCGTGGCAGGACGATGAAGATCATATTCATTTTATCCTGTGAGCCGTGACCTTCAAATACGGTAAAGCCGCGGTCGTTTTCCTTTAGGTAGGTGCAGATCTTCTTGGTGCTTTCGTCGTTTGCAATGAGTTCGAGATTGGACGTGCCGAGCGCAATCTTGTTTTCAATGGTCGAGCCGAGGAAGAGTCCGGTTGCATAGCCCACGCAGTAGAAGGCGAGGAGCAGATAGTCGTTACCGAGCGTGCCGATGAGGGTGGAGATGACAAGTCCCCAGATGGTGCATTCCAAAAGTCCGAGTCCTGCCGCTTTGAGTCTTTGCCCTTTGACCATCATACAGGTTTTTAAGGATTGAATGGTGATTTCGACGATCTTGGCACTCATGACCAAGAAGCAGACGAGAAGGGGGGAAATATTACGTAATGTGTCTAAAAATGCAGTCATAGCTGAAAATTCTCCTTGTGTTTCGTTCTGCTCTTATCATACGCGTTTTTTTCTCTTTTGTCAAGATGCCAACGGGAGAAGATTTTCCGCACCTTTCAAAAATTTTCGGAACGGGGTATAAACAATATAATCCATATGATAAAGACATAGTTTGAAAGTTTTTGCGGGGCATATTTTTTCAAAAAAGCCCTCCCGGAAAAAACGAATCGGGAAGCCCTTTTTAAAAAGGGTTTCCCGATTGCTTTGTTATTGTATTAAATCACGAAAGCTTCAAGGTGACGATCTCGAAGGGTTTAACGGTGAGAGTAACCGTGTTGTTTTCGCAGGGAATTGTGTCGATGACGTTTTCAAGCAGGTCGCAGACCTCTACCTTTGAAACGGGGAAGCCGAAGGTGAGGGTGGGTTTGGTTGTCATATTATACGCATCGTACAGACGGATGACGGTTGCATCGGAGTCCTCAGCCTTCTTGACAACGTCGGTGAAGATATTGTCTTTGTTCGAGGTGACCATTGAGAAGGCAGCGGGAAGCGATCCCTTGCCCTCGGCTGCGATTGCAGTCATCGGGTTATTGAGCAGGTATGCCTTCTGTACCGTTCCTGCCGAGCGGTAGTCGCCCGTATGGGGGTAGACCGCGTAGGTGAAGTGATGTACTTCCTTATCTGCCGCGGGGTTGGGGCTTGTAGCGCACTTGATGAGCGACAGCGAGATGGTCGAGCCGAGAGCGGCATAACCGTACTTGCAGTCGTTGAGAAGCGAGAGACCGTAGCCGTATTCCGCGATATCTGCCCACTTGTGAGCGCAGACCTCGAACTTCGCTTGCTCCCAGCTGGTATTCTGATGGGTAGGTCTTTCGACGTTACCGTACTGAATTTCGTAGGTCGCCTTATCGGTGTTGAAGGTTGTGGGGAATGCGGTGCGCACGA
>CAZMAF010000089.1:0-3995 GCA_964564225.1 uncultured Lachnospiraceae bacterium | reverse complement strand
GGGTCAGTATATCAAGAGCTGTGTTGTGGCTTCCACTATGGGCCCCGGCATCAAGGTGAACTATTCGAAGCTCGGCTAAGACAAAAAAAAGGACTGCGCGAGCAGTCCTTTTTTGTTACAAAATAAGTGAGGTTATTATGGCATATTTGATCGAAGGCTATCGCCACACGTCGTTTTTTCATTATTTTGAGGATATTTCACGCATTCCGCGCGGATCGGGCAATGAAATGGGCATTGCTGCGTTTTTGAAAAATTTTGCCGACGAGCGCGGTATTTACTGCGTTGTCGATGAGTTTTATAACGTCTTTATGAGAAAGGAAGCGACGGCGGGTTATGAGAACGTCGCGCCCATTCTTTTGCAGGGACACACTGATATGGTTTGCGAGAAAAATGCAGATTCCGGTCATGATTTTCTCAACGATCCGGTCGATCTGTATATTGACAAAAAGGGCATGCTTCGCGCGAGAGGAACAACGCTCGGCGGCGACGACGGCGTTGCCGTCGCTTTGATGCTTTCGCTTCTTGACGATGAGAGCTTTGCGCATCCTGTCCTGGAATGTCTGTTCACGTCCGGCGAGGAAACCGGTCTTTATGGCGCGCACGGTTTTGATACGAGCTTAATTACGGCGCGCCGTATGCTCAATCTCGATACTGAGCTTGACGGCGAGGCGATTGCTTCCTGCGCGGGCTCTGCCGATCTCTTTTTCAAACGTGTAACTGAGCGCGAGACGGTGAGCGCAAGAGCCATTGATATTACGGTAAAAGGGCTTGCAGGCGGTCATTCTGGCTGTGACATCAACACCTGCCGTTCGAACGCCATCGGACTTATGGGGCGCATTTTGTCGCGTCTGTTCGATGACTGTCCCTTCCGTCTTGTGACGATTGCGGGCGGGAATAAGCGCAACGCCATTCCGCGCGAATGTACAGCATCGATCCTTGTGCTTGATGCCGAGCGCGCGAAGTGCGTGATCGAGGAGGAGGCATCGCGTATCAAGAGCGAGCTTTCGGCGGAGGATAAGGGCTATCGCACCCTCGTACGCCGTGGCAAGCTTATTGAAAGTTGTCTTTCTTACAAGGATACCTCGGCAGTTATTTCGATGATCACCCTGCCAAAAACGGGTGTGATTTCGATGTCCCCTGCAAATCACGCGTTTGTGCGCACGTCGTCGAATATCGGCGTAATCTCGACCGACGACACGTCGGTGTTGCTGTCGGTCATGGCGCGTTCCTCCTGTGACAGTGAAATGGATGCGTTGCTTCTTTCCTACAAACGTCTTGCGGCGGCGACCGGGCTCGAATATATCCTTGACGAGCGATCGGGTGGTTGGGATATGAACTCCGACTCGCAGCTTGCCAAGGATTATCTTCGCATTTACAAACGCCTATTTCCCGAGTCAAAGCCCGAAGTGAACGCGATTCACGCAGGTCTTGAATGCGGTATTTTCGTCAGCAAGATCGGTTGTGATGCGCTTGCGGTCGGCCCGACGGTTTATGAGGTGCATTCTCCCAATGAGGCGCTCGATCTTGCTTCCTGCGATCGCTTCTGCGATCTCGTGAGAGCGATGGTATCGGAGAAATAAGATGGCGCTTACGAGTTTTAGTTATCTTACCGCGCGGGGAAGTGTCAGACTGCGCTTTGACGATGGCGTTTCGGTTGAGGCGTGCGGACGGTATTTCACGCTTGATATTCCCACGCCGATCTCGGTATCGGTGTCGGAGTCGTATCTTGTGTTCGTTCTTGACAAGGAGGGCGACAACCTTGCCGCGTATACCTTTGCGGGTGAATTTGCTTTCGGACTTTCTTTTTTTGGCAGCTCTGATACGCTGATCGGCGGAAGCGCGATGACGGCAGGGGAGGCGATCCGGTTTCTTTCGCGTTATCCCGACGTGAAAGCGGTTGCCGATCATACCTATTATCTTGCTACGACAAAGGATTATAAAATGCTGCTTCTTGATCTTGATACAAAAGCGGTGGTTTTTAAAACGTAACAAACAAGCTTCGTGATTTTCGCGGAGCTTGTTCATATTTTGTGGCTTTTCTGAATACGATGGAGTGAAATACCATTTTGATCGGTTGTAGGAGGAAGAAAATGCCGCATTCATACGATATTTATAAGGATATTGCCGAGCGGTCGGGCGGTGACGTCTATATTGGCGTGGTCGGCCCTGTCAGAACGGGAAAATCCACCTTTATCAAACAGTTTATGGACACGATGGTGCTTCCGAATATCGGGAACGAGTACGATCGCGAGAGGGCGCGTGACGGTATGCCGCAGTCGGCATCCGGCCGAACGGTCATGACGACTGAGCCGAAATTCATTCCCGATGAAAGTGTTTCGGTAAGCTTTGACGGCGTGAGCAATTTTCGGGTTAAAATGATTGATTGCGTAGGCTATCTTGTCAAGGATGCGCTGGGTACTGTTGAGGGCGGCGCACCGCGCATGGTGATGACTCCTTGGAGTGAGGAGGCGATGCCCTTTGACATAGCGGCGGAGCTTGGTACGCGCAAGGTGATTACCGATCATTCGACGATCGGTATTGTGGTGACGAGTGACGGTTCGATCTGCGATATTGCCCGCGAGTCTTACGAGGAAGCCGAGGCGCGCGTTGTGTCGGAGCTTGAAGCGCTCGGTAAGCCTTTTGCCATCATTTTAAATTCGGCGCATCCCGAAGATGCGGCAAGCGAGGCGCTTGCTTTGTCGCTGGAAGAAAAGTACCGTGTCCCCGTGGCGCTTGTAAACTGCTTGCAGCTTGATGCCGAGGATATCCGTCACATTCTTGAAATGGTTTTGTACGAGTTTCCGCTGTGTGAGGTCAAGGTTGAGCTTCCGCGTTGGACACGGGCGCTTGACCGCGATTATCCCTTGATGCAGGATATCCAGCGCGAGATTTTCGAGATCGCGACAGCTTTGACGAAGGTTGGCGAGCTTCGTACTTACTGCGAGAGTTTTGAAAAGATGGAGCTTTGTCAGTCGCTTTCGCTGATCTCTCTCGATCTTGGACGCGGTATTGCCCGTCTTGATGTCGGACTTGAGGATAGCCTTTACTATCGGGTGCTTTCCGAGCTTTGCGGCATTGAGATTGCAGATGAAGGGGCTTTGCTTGAAACACTCTGCCGTCTTGCTTTTGTGAAAAAACGCTACGACCGTTTTGCTTCGGCGCTCGATGAGGTTGAGGCGACGGGTTATGGCATTGTTGTGCCTGAAATCGACGACATGAAGCTTGAGGACCCAAAGATTGTCAGACATTCCGGCGGTTATGGGGTAAGGCTGAAGGCATCTGCGCCTTCGGTTCACATGATCCGCGCGACTATCGAGACTGAGATTGATCCTGTCGTAGGCTCTCAGCAGCAGAGCGAGGAGCTTCTGACCTTCCTTTTGTCAGAGTTTGAGGACGATCCTGCGAAAATCTGGGAAACCAATCTTTTCGGCAAGACGTTGTATCAGCTTGTGAACGAGGGACTTTCGGCAAAGCTTGCCACCGTTTCCGAGTCTTCGCGCGAAAAGCTGTCCGAAACTTTAAGCCGCATCGTAAACGAGGGCAGCGGCGGACTGATTTGCGTGATATTGTGATATCGGGAAATCCTTTTGGAAAAAAGTTTTTTTCGATAAATCAAGGTTTTGAATTTTATCGGAAGCCGCACTTTCTTTTTTGAAAGTGCGGCGTTTTCTTTTGCTTTTTGGTTGAGATGGCTGTGATTTTCTGTAATCGCAGGCGTTTTTTTGATTTGTAAATAATTTGTAAACCTTCAAAAAAGTGTTGAAATTTTATATTCTTTATGATATAATAAACCCTGCGCTGTGATAGCCCGTGGCAAAGCAATGGGTGCGCAAATACACACATTCCGTACTCTTTTGGTCGTACTTTCGGGTGCGTAGGATACAGGAATGGTGGAAATAACCGAAGGAGGACATAAAAAATGTCAGTTATCACAATCAAACAGCTGCTTGAAGCAGGCGTCCATTTCGGACATCACACCAGAAGATGGAACCCCA
>CAZMAF010000088.1:0-4052 GCA_964564225.1 uncultured Lachnospiraceae bacterium | reverse complement strand
GCTTTCGTGCATTCTCGTCGTGGGGCTTGGCGCTTTGCTTATATTCGTTCTCGGTGACAGGAAAAAGAACGTCGCGGCACCCACCGCCGCACAGGACGGCACGGAAACCGAGGACGCGGGCGAGGACGAGGCGTTTCGCTTCTGTATGCTCTCACGAATAGACGCAAGGCGAGAGGAGCTTGAGGCAAGACCTCACGACACGGGTGTGACGCTCAGACGCTTTTGCGACGACTTCCGCACCTACGCGGCAAGCGAGCTTCGGCTGTATTACAGCATTGAGGATATAAGGCGCTTCGTTGCGGGACTTGCGGTAAGCCAGATACTCATACTTCAGGGTATGTCGGGAACGGGTAAAACCTCGCTTGCCCACGCAATGGGCTCGTTCGTAGGCAACCCCTCGACGGTAATACCCGTACAGCCGATGTGGAAGGAAAGAACCGACCTTCTCGGCTACTATAACGAGTTTACGAAGCGCTTTAACGAAACGACGCTTCTTCAGAAGATGTACGAGGCGAACTATTCAAAGGACGTCTACATAACCGTCCTCGACGAGATGAACATAGCGAGAGTTGAGTATTACTTTGCGGAGTTTCTCTCGATGCTGGAGCTTCCCAACCCTGAGGAAAGATACATAGACGTAGTATCCGATATATGGCCGACCGACCCCGTAAGGCTTAAGGACGGAAAGATAAAGCTTCCGCGCAATATGTGGTTTATAGGAACGGCAAACAACGACGACTCGACCTTTGCAATATCGGATAAGGTATACGACCGAGCAATGATACTGAACCTTGATTCAAAGTGTGAGCCGTTTACCGCCCCCAAGACGAGGCGCATACAGCTTTCCGAGGACGATTTCAGGGCGCTTGTGAGCGAGGCTCTGTCGGAGTACAGAATAACCAAGAGAAACGTCGAGCGACTTGCCACACTCGATAAGTATCTTATAGAGCATTTCCATATCACCTTCGGAAACCGAATAATGAAGCAGATAAATCAGTATATCCCCGTGTACGTAAGCTGCGGAGGAAGCGAGCTTTTCGCGCTTGACGATATACTTTCAAAGAAGATAATAAGAAAGCTTGAAACTCAGAACCCCGTGTATCTTCGCAGCGCGGCAGACGGACTGTGCCTCTTTATCGAGGAGCTTTTCGGACAGGATAAGATGCCGCTTTGCATAGATGCGATTAAGCGTCTGAAGCAGAATGCGTAGGGCGTGAGATGCCATACAATGCTTGCGCATTGATGATATCCAACACTTTGTGTTGATGATATACACGGCTTTGCCGTGAAAGAAAGGAAAGACTATGAACCGTACGGACACCTATTACAGAGCCCTGCTCGAATACCGTAAGCTCGTTGACGAGCAAAGGGATTGTAAGCTTGAAAATAAGTCTGTTGCTAAAAGCGGCACCAAGGCTGACCGTATATACTTTGAGCGTAAGAGCTGCATAATCGACAGAAGCTGGGTTGACGCAATAGAAAAGGGACTCGTTTTTATTGAAAAGGCAATAAAAGAGGACAGACAGTTCATTCGCTCAAACGGTGAGGTCGTTCCTATTGAAAAGGTCAAGAACGTGTCGAAAAGCTCGGTTGAGCATCTTGCAAGACACAGCAACCTTATTACCAGAGTCCACGAGGGCGAGGATATTATTCCCGACCAGCTTTATACGGTAGAGAAGCTTAACGACTATGCGGTCTACGAGAACAGATTTCTCTATATGCTTCTTTGCTATCTTCGTGACTTTATATCGACGAGATACAACAAGATACTCGATATATCAAACACCTATCACGGCACGATGTCAATGAACAAGAGTGCCACGACGGATAAGCAGACTATAAATTACAGAGTTGAGCTTGAGCATACGAGGCGCGACGACGAATACCTTATTTCGACCAACAAGGAAAAGGACGTTATCGACAGAATAGACCTTCTTCTTAAAACCGTCCTCGCGTTTTTGGCGACTCCTCTTATGGAAATCGTCGCAAAGGCGCCTATGCTGAAGCCGCCCGTAACGAAAACCAACGTTCTAAAGATGAATAATAACTTCAAGGGTGCTATGGAGCTTTACGGCTTCGTCACCTCTTACGAGGGAGAGGGCTTTACGGTAACAGTTGAAAAGACCGAGCTCAGCCCCTTTGACGAGGACCTTGCCCTTGAAATTGCAAATACGGTAACGCTCAGCGCGTTTATCACCTACGAGAATGCGCTGGGAATTAAAAAGGAGCTTTTGCGAAGCTATAATCAGGAGGAGCAGAGGCTTCGCGAGGAAGAGTTTGAAAACGGACAGAAGCGCCTTGAGGACCTCCGCCGTCAGCTTAAAAACAGCGGAATTACCCCTGAGGATTACATAGTTTCGCTTGAGGACAGAGTGCGGCTTCTTGAAAAGCGCGCGAACGAGCTTCCCCGTGTGCAGGCAAGGCTTGACACCGCACAGGAAAGGCTTGCTGCGGCAAGGGTACAGCTTGACGAGGCGGTTGCAAAGGAAAAAGAGGCAAGAGGCGCTCTTGACACCGTGCAATACAGGCTTGACACTCAAATTAAGAAATACGACGACGATATGACGCGCGTGCGCGCTGAGCACGCCGAGGCGGTTGCCGAGCTTCATTTAAGACACGAGGCGGAGCTTGACCGAGTGAAAAACGAATGTGACGAGCGGATTTCCGAGAACGATGCCCGTCACGCACAGGAGCTAGACCGCACGAGAGCCGAGTGTGACGAGAGAATTGAGAGTATAAGGCTTGAGCTTCAGGATAGGGTGACCTCTGCCGAGGCAGAGCTTTCCGACGCGAGAGCTCAGCTTGACACGCAGAGAAGAGAGCATACCGCGGAGCTTAAGACGCTCTCGGACGATTACGAGCGAAAGCTTGAGATGCTTCGTGAGCTCGTGGGTATGGAAAAGGAAAAGGCAGAGGCGTTTGCCGAGGCGGCACGCATCAGCGACGCGAAGCTCTATGCGCTTCGCTTTGAGATAGGCGACGACTTCGGCGCGGACGGGTTCGTGTTTGAGGATAATTTCGATAATCTTGAGCGCACCTACCGCGCGTTCCGTAAATTTTATCAGGAGCAGTGGGCAAAGGCGAAAAAGCACATAAGACACGACCTGCTCCGCGCGAAAAAGAAGGACGAGAGCGACGCGGAACAAACCGACGGCGAAGCTGCCGAGGCAGCAGAGGAGGTACAGGAGGTCACAGAGGTATCCAATACATACGAGGCGGCTGATAACGAGAGCGCCGACACCGAGGCTTCCGTGACAGAGGATATTGACACTGATTCTATGGGCGAGTCTACGGTCAGCGCTGACGATGCTACGGATATCACGGGCGAGGCTACTGATACCGCTACCGCAGACGAGGATAGTGATACCGCGGACGAGGCTGACGATACTATCGACGAGCCTACCGACACCGATACCGCGGACGAGAGTACGGACGGCGACACTGCCGACGAGGCTACGGACGGCGACACCGAGCAAAACGGCACCGAAGTGCAAAACCCTGCGGGTCTTACCGACGAGCAAATTGAAGAAATCAGGGAAAACGCAAAAAGAATGGCGACGAGCGGTGAAATATACGTAGGCGAGAATACGCCAAGCGGCTCCTTCGCGCTGGACAGCATATCCGAGGCGTCGTACGTCGGCGCGAGTGAGAATAACGAGAAAAACGGCACTGCCAAGGGCAGACGCAAGAAAAAGTAAATTAGCTCTCGGAGTCTTGAAAAGGCACGGGAAAAGTAAACGAAGGGAGTAGGAATATGACCGGCGGCACTATTGCACTGCTTATAATTCTTCCTATTTTAATAATAGCTATGCTGGCTCTTCTGCTTATTGAAAGGAAGCGCTCGGCAAAGGACACCGCGGTACCGACCGCCGCCGCACAGGACGGCACGGATACAGAGGACGAGGGTGAGGACGAGGCGTTTCGCTTCTGTATGCTCTCACGAATAGACGCAAGGCGCGAGGAGCTTGAGGCAAGAGCGCACGACACGGGGGTGACTCTCAGACGCTTTTGCGACGACTTCCGCACCTACGCGGCAAGCGAGCTTCGGCTGT
>CAZMAF010000087.1:0-4085 GCA_964564225.1 uncultured Lachnospiraceae bacterium | reverse complement strand
TTAACTCTCTTGTCTTTTTTTAGAGAGTGTTTACACAAAATATTTTACACTATCATTATTTATTTTGAAAAATTCAAGTTGTTGCTATTTTTTTAATATTTTTTTTTCTTTGCTTTGAATATTTTTCCAATATGCCCTATTAAAGTCTTTACATCAACAATATAATTTGTTATAATAAAGTGATTTAAAATGCAATACAAAGGACAAAAATTATGAATAACTTTTCATTTCCCGAATACAAAGATGAATTTATGGATATTTTAAAAAAGCATATTCTTCCTTTGTTGCCGGCAAAGAGATCTGCAATTAACATCTCGGATACGCAAAACAAAAACTTAGAAAAACTCATTGAAATTGACGAGAAAACGTTAACGTGTAATATTTATCCCGAGAAGAACGAGCCAATTATAAAAGCATCTATTCAATTAGAGTCTTTAATCTTTGAAAAATCGGCACCGGAAAGCCTTTTAAATCGTTTGCTTGATGCTCCTATTGATAATCTTCGATCTGATAAGAAGAATTTCAAATACTATAAAGACAATCTGTATTTAACCGCTTATGAATTAGCGGTATGTGACTATTTAGGTAATATTTGCTACTATCCAGTCATTTCCACATTAAAAAAATGGTCAACCCAAACATATGAGGGTGAACACGTTCAACTTGCTTTGTACATGACGCCTAATACCATAGATTCAAGCCATGAAAATTATTTGGATTTCCTTGAGAATAAATATAGTGCTGTTCTTACAAACGGTACTGAAACAGCAGCAATTATTGATAGTGTTGGACATTTATGCGAATACATTTCGCTTGATACCCCGTCACAATCGCAAAGCCACGCTTTTGTTCCATATTTTTTAACAAAATTCGCAAACAGAACTACGCAAAAATATGAAGGTTCTAATTTAGTCGGCTTTGTGCTTTTAAATACTGGTGATATACTTATCATTAAGAGTGGTCGTATAACTTTCGCCTTTCGCAATGGAAAATGGATATTTTTTGATGCGAATAAAAACTGGTCCAAGTTTTACAATGAATTTATATCCGCTGTACCAACCACTGATTCAAAAACAAAGAAATCCTATGAAGAAAAAGCGAAAATCATTTTTGAATCGTTAATAGATGTTTCTTTTTTTCATACGGGTGGTTGCTTAGCTGTTGTGAAAGATGAAGATGCTTTTACGAAATCCTACTGTTACGATGATCAACTAGATAAAAACACCCCTGTCATTAACACTAATGACACTAAAGAGATTCAGCGAAACAAAAAAACAATCCAATTAAAGAAACAAATTCTAAACAAGATGCTTTTTGATAAAATGCATAATACAAAGTATGATTTCTTTTCTCTTGACCGTTGTATTAGAAAAGAATTGCTTAGTTTAGATGGAGCGGTAATTCTATCCATAAGCGGTAATGTAATTTGTGCCGGTGCTATTGTAGATGTCAAAAGTGGAAGTAGCGGCGGAGGCAGAACGCAAGCGGCAAAATCATTAGCTGAAATGGGACAATGTTTTAGTGTAAAAATTTCCGAAGATGGTTATATTGAGGCTTATAAGCCCAAAAAAGAAAAAGTGCAAATTTTTTTAAAAATCGACTAAGTTTTTTAAATTTTATGGCGGAAATCGCTTGACAACGCAATATTTATATGCTATAATACATAGACTATTAGTGGTATCAATTAAGAGTTGAAAGCCAGCGTTCATCCTGAACCAGAAAGAAGAGTAAAGGTTAAGAGCCTTGGGCTCTTTTTTTTGTTTGTCTTTATGTTATCACCATAATAATTTGGTTTTTCTTTACAAAATTATGGATTTGTGATATAATAAACAAACTAAAGATTGTAGAGGAGTAATATGTTTGATGAATTAACGGATACTTCCTGGGTAAAAGGATTTATACATAATGTGTTTACATCAGAGTCGAAAGATGCTGATGCTATTATGGCAAATAAATTGCAATATATTAATAAGCCATTTTATAAGTATTGTTATGTTTGTGAAAATTCAAAGCGCACACCAGAAACTATAGATTTTAATATTCTCAATTTTGAAAATGATGAGTTGTTTTTTCAAAATCCTTCATTTTTTAATGATCCGTTTGATTGCTTTTTAGGTTTTTCGCAAATGCAATTAATTAAAGGCCTTCTTATTTCAACGATGAAACAACAAAAGAAGTATACGCCACAAATGCGAAAAACGATTAATATGTTCTTTGCAGATAATAAGGAAGATGTCTCTTTGTGTGAATTAGATGAAACAAATCTAAAAATATTAATGCAAACAGTAATTCCTGTTGTCGCTTCTTCTCTTGTTGAAGATGAGCAAGGGCAAAAGTATATTTCTGAAATGATGAATATACTGATGGCTGATGAAAATATGCCGTTGTTTATAAAAATGGTGCATAATAAATTAACGGTTGCGGATCAACAAGCCATTATAGATTTAATGTATGCGAATGAATCATTTAAAGAATATACAAAATCTTCGTTGGAAAATCCAGAGCATAGTGATATGATATTAAGAATGGCACATCACGATATGAAACTCAAGGTTGAAACTAAACCAGATAGTTTTATGAATGGTGGGAATACAGAGTCTTTTCAATTTTTCGACTTCTTTGAAATGTTGATATCTTCTATCCAAGGTAAAGAGAAACCAGAACTTTTAGAAATTAAAAGGCAATTTGCAGAGGTAAGTGATTCTGCTATGAAAAAAAGTCGAAGAATTATTTCGGACCAGTGTCGAATTACTTGTTTAAGCGAACGGATGGATTCACCATTAATGTGGTCGCATTACGCTAATAAGCATTATGGCTTTTGTTTGGAATATGATTTTACGCACACTATGATAAAAAGGTATCCAGACTTAAATATGGCAAAAATAATGCTTTTACCTGTCATTTATTCTGAAGACCGTCCGTTGTTATCAAAGGCACTAACGGATCCAAAGGTTATGCTACAATATATGAAGACTAAAAAAATGCCCAATGAATTTACTGAAAGTATGATTTATGGATTGTTATTTAAAAGTTTGGACTGGTCGTATGAGCGAGAATGGCGCATTATAGGAATAAATATGGAAAAACCTGTTATGAAGCTACCTGTCGCACGAAAGTTGTTTTTAGGAGTAAATATAGAGGAACCGATAAAAACGCGTTTAATTGAAATTGCACGGAAGAAACATATTCCTGTTTATCAAATGATGCTCTGTTCTGATAAGTATAAGTTTGAATATTATAAAGTGGAATGAGATAATTGACGAGATAAGCAAATAAAGATTAGAAACGCCGAGGAGTTTTTATTGACGGAAAAAAGAAAATATGCTATACTATTAAAAATGAGGTGTAATGATGATCGATTTGTTACATTTGGAAAAATATCAGGAAAACAATCGAATCGAAGCAAAGAAAGCCCTTGGGGGATTGCCGAAAAGCATTTGGGAAACGTATTCTGCGTTTGCCAATACTTTTGGTGGAATTCTTTTGTTGGGAGTTGAAGAATTGTCGGGGGGACAGCTTTCCGTTGCAAACGGGGGGATTTCTTCACCGAACACCTTAATTAAAGAGTTTTGGGATATTATCAATAACCCGAAAAAAGTAAGCGTTAATATTTTATCGGATAAAGACGTATACGTTCAAGAAATTGATGGGAAGAACATCATCGTTATCAATATTCCTCGTGCGGATAGAGCATATCGTCCCGTTTACATAGACGGAAATCCTATTACGGGAACGTATCGTCGTAATGGGGAAGGCGATTATAAGTGTACGCAAGAAGAATACTCTGCAATGGTACGCGACGCATCTGTAAAAACACAAGATATGCTTGTGTTGGAAGAAATAGATTTGGACGTTTTTAATGAAGAAAGCATTAAAGGATACCGTATGCGTATGAGCTTATTGCGTCCGAATCATGTTTGGGGTGCATTGGATAACGAAGAGTTTTTACTTCGGATAGGTGCTATCGGTATTGGTAAGGATGGTAAAAAACATCCGACTTCTGCCGGACTTTTGATGTTCGGAAACGAATATTGTATTACGCGAGAATTTAATAATTATTTTCTTGATTATCAAGAAAAGTATGA
>CAZMAF010000086.1:0-4106 GCA_964564225.1 uncultured Lachnospiraceae bacterium | reverse complement strand
GGGACGGGTTGCGCGCAGCGCAAATCACGGCGATGCCGTGGATATCATCATGTCGTAGACATGTATATCATCACTCCGCAGGAGTGTATCTCATCAATTCCGAAGGAATTGCATTTCATCACGCTGCAAGCGTGCATAGAAAGACACCCTGTATCAACTTATTTGAGCAGCTCTGCTGCTCAAATCGTCATCGATCGCTTGCGGACTCAACGTCCGCATTGAACAAATGCATATGTTATGCATTTGTTCAACCGCGAGCGATGCGGTCAGCCGCCCCGTTGGGGCTGCTGACTGTTAAATATTGGGTGTCACTGGGACAAGGACAGGAGGAGGGAGCCATGAAAAAACCTCTTTTGTCTACCAAAACAAGAGGGACTTGTGCTTTTAGATCTATATAAGTTATTGAAAACGGAGTAAATGTATGCTATAATATAAAAAGTTCATAAAGGAGAAACCATATGAAAAACAAAAATCGACGAGGAAAACGATATATTTCCATTCTCCTGATTCTCGTAATGATTGCAGGCATGCTTGTGTCCTGTGTTGCTGGCGAGCAGGGACTCCAAGGTGAGCAAGGAATCCAAGGCGAAAAAGGTGAGGCCGGTGTTGACGGCAAGGATGGCGTCGATGGAAAAACGCCTACCTTCAAAGTAGAAGACGGTGCGCTTTACGTGTCATACGACGAGGGTAAAACTTGGACAAGCCTTGGAAATGTTGCCGGTTCTGATGGCAAAGACGGTGTTGACGGTAAGGATGGTGTCGACGGCGAAGATGGCACCGATGGCAAAGACGGTTTGGACGGCAAGGACGGTGTCAGCATTCAAAGTGTAGAGTTTGACGAAGAAGGCCGTCTCGTGATCACCTTGTCCGACGGTACGAAATTACCGCCCGTGGAGCTTCCCGAGGTAGATCATGAGGATGAGAACGCTGAAATTCTGCAAAAAGCAAGGGATGCCGTTATAGGCTATTTGCTCAACAACGCAGGTGATGGCGTAAGTGCTGAGTATATGCTCTACGATGCTGATGGCAAATGGGCTGCGCTCCACAACGGCGCAGCAGTTGGCGTGTATAACAGTAAGGAAGAAGCCTTAAAGGCAATGATCCCCGATCCCGACATAAATAATCTAACCGTTATTGCCAATCACGTTAAACTGCTTAAATACGAAGTAACACCTACTTCAGGTGAAGATGACGATAACAATGCCGAGCAGTTAGTCATCGGCTTTGATGCAATAAAAAATCCTTCGACAGGTATAATAACCGGTTGCTATAGCCAAAACATGCCGTTTGTATATTCGGATCTGAAAATATTTATGAACACCACCATTTCTGAGATTACACTGTATGTTACAGGTAAGGTGCAGCAATTGCAAGAGCAAAGTGAAGATTTGGATCCGAATACAATATATTATTATAACATCTATGTGATAGATTCCGGTTCTGTAAAAGATGGCGGTAGCTATTCCGAATATACCAACGGAAAAAAGTATACCTTATCCGTCAAGGGTGACACCATCAAGAATGCAGGGTGGTATACATTTGACGTAAGCCATTTGGGTATCGTTTTGGGCGAGGGCGAAACCTTGGGTTTTGGTGATATTCATACGACTTTAGGAACCGCATATCTTGACAGCAATAATGCATTGACCTATTGGGGACGTAACGGAGCCAGCGATACAATATCCTATCGCAGTTCTAACAGCCTACTGGTAGGTGTAAAAGGCACAAGGATTCTCTCCGAGCGTGAACAGCAAATAAGTCAGCTGCAGACTCTGTTGCAGGGCAAATACCTATCCGTCTTGGGGGCCAGCATGTGTACGTATAAGGGGTATTCCAATGATACAAAC
This sequence comes from uncultured Lachnospiraceae bacterium, assembly GCA_964564225.1. Classification (GTDB taxonomy): domain Bacteria; phylum Bacillota; class Clostridia; order Oscillospirales; family CAG-272; genus RGIG1993. The sequence continues at coordinate 2,259 of CAZMAF010000086.1, read as the reverse complement.
ACCAATACTACCATTGGCGGTAACGTGCAATATTACCCTCAAAACAACGTGGATTCAGTAGGCAAAACCTTCTGGATGCAGCTTGTAAACACGCTTGATATGGAATTGTTGGTCAACAATTCCTGGAGCGGTTCCAAAATATTGGACTGCAATCTTAATGCGGCCGGATACAATACAAGACCTACGCAGCTTCATGCGGATACAGGTGTTAACCAGGGAAAAAAAGCCTGATGTAATTGTTTCCTTCATGGGGAATAATGACTATACTGCCGGAACGACAGTTGGAACAGCTAACGACGAATTGTTTTCTTGGGTCGAAGGGTACATTAACGGTATAAACACAGAAACACCGGACACTTTTGCCAAGGGTTATGCCATCATGGTTGCGAAAATGGCGAACGCATATCCCGAGGCAAATATTTTCCTGTTTAATATGATTGTAAGTAATAAGATATTTAGTAATATAACTTGCGACTTAGAAACCGCAGAAAAATATAATACAGTCATTAATACCATTGCAAGTCACTACGGTTGCTACGTAGTGGATCTGTCCCATAGTGAGATGAGCGGTACAAGCTATAATAACTACACCGTTGGTGATAATCTGCATCCCAATGAAGCCGGCATGGATATCTGGACAGATTTAGTCATTGATGCTATGATAGATTGCTATCTGGTTGACTGAATTTATCTTGTATATCCAATCAACTCAACCATTATGTATTTTTCCGACATTTTTCTACATCGATGCATCACGGGGCTATTGCCCTGCTAAACTGAAAACAATAGATCGTTTTCCTTGAACCAAGTGACATACTCGGAGCCGAGGGCTCAAGTCCTGTGACACCCTGTATCAACTTATTTGAGCAGCTCTGCTGCTCAAATCGTCATCGATCGCTTGCGGACTCAACGTCCGCATTGAACAAATGCATATGTTATGCATTTGTTCAACCGCGAGCGATGCGGTCAGCCGCCCCGTTGGGGCTGCTGACTGTTAAATATAGGGTGTCACTGGGACAAGGACAGGAGGAGGGAGCCAAAAAGAAGCCTGTTTTTTTGAATAGTTGGCGCAGGCAAGGAGGAGCAAGCCCCTCCCCTACGCCCGATATATTGGTTGGATGAATTTGCTTAGGTTTCAACAACCAAGACCTATACAACCGTAGGGGAGGGGCTTGCTCCTCCTCGCCTGCGGTAACTAAATATTTGTGTTAAAAACAGTGTTATCTTGTTTTAGGTTTTATTCCGCTAATTCGTCAGCCCAATCGGATTACTCGTTTTTTATTGATCCGGCTTGATATATTTCGCGCCGCCTGCCAGGTAATTGATGCCCGACCATACCGTGATCACGATCATGGCAGCGGTGGTGGCAAGCGAGAGCGGCATATAGGTGGTCATGAATGCGGGCACGCTCAGACCGGGAATTGCATAGATCAGCGGCTCAATGATCACCGTGCAAATGCAAACGATCTGCAAAACGGTTTTGATCTTGCCAAGCATGTTGGCCGCAATGACCTGTCCGTCGCCCTGCACGGCCAAAAGGCGAATGCCGGTCACGGCAAGCTCACGGAAGATGACTGCCACGGTTGCCCAGATAAAGAGGGGGTGAATGGCCTCGTAGTCGGATTTATACAGGATCATCAGCATAGCGCCAATGACCATCAGCTTGTCTGCCAGAGGGTCCATGAATTTGCCGAAGTTTGTGACAAGGCTGTATTTACGTGCGATTTTGCCGTCCAGCATATCGGTCAGCGAAGCGGCGATGAACAGCACCACGCCCGCAATATTGCAAATGACGTGAGCGGTCGCGCCGATCTCAAACAGCTCGGGGATCGCCATGACCACCATGAAGATGGGAACCATAATCATGCGCAGCACGGTCAGCTTGTTGGGAAGATTCATTTTCATCATAACCTCCATGCTTTCTTATTTCTGTACGGCCTCTCCGAACAGGTCGTAGTCGATCACGTCGGAAATCTGTATATCCACGTAAGAGCCGGGCGCGGGGCGGTAGGGGGCGCGGAAGTATACCTTACCGTCAATGTCGGGCGCGTCGGCGTCGCTTCTGCCGTAGCAGGTCTCGCTGACGGGGTCGTAGTCCTCGCAAAGCACGCGCACCACGCTGCCGATCTTTTGCTCGTTGAGTTCAGCACCGATCAGCATCTGCTCCTTCATGATGATATCGTATCTGTCCTGCTTAATCTGCTCGTCGATCTGATCCGGGAAATCATATGCAGGGGTGTCCTCCTCGCGGGAGTAGGT
>CAZMAF010000085.1:0-4135 GCA_964564225.1 uncultured Lachnospiraceae bacterium | reverse complement strand
GATAGCTACTCTCTGCATCTGACCGCCTGAGAGCTGGTTGGGCTTTTTATGAAGATGCTCGCCGAGGCCGACTTTAACAAGGGCGTCGGTCGCTCTTTTTTTACGCTCGGAGGAAGAAACGCCGGATATCGTCAGCGCCAGTTCAACGTTAGCAAGGATGTTCTGGTGGGGTATAAGGTTGTAGCTCTGAAAAACGAAGCCGATCGAGTGGTTGCGGTAGGTGTCCCAGTCCTTGTCTTTGTATTCCTTGGTGGAGCGACCGTTGATGATGAGGTCGCCCGAGGTGTAAACGTCAAGACCGCCGATAATGTTCAGAAGTGTGGTTTTGCCACAACCCGAAGGACCGAGTATGGACACAAATTCGCTGTCGCGGAAGACGAGATCAACGCCTTTCAACGCTTCAACGGAAATGTCGCCTGCCGTGTAATGTTTGATAATGTTGTGTAATTGAAGCAAGGTTTTCCTCCTTGAATGATTAGAATAGTTTCTCAGAATATATTATACTATCAATTTGTGAACTTCTTGTGACGATTATTGCCTGAAAATATTGCGAAAGAGTCAATTATTGTTAATTTTTATGTTTTTAATATTTTCTTGGAAAAATATGTTTACAAATCGGGAAAAGTATAGTATAATGAATAGAAAGATTATGATCGGAAGAAGATCGGCAGAAGGTAGGTCTGACAGAGAATGGCGCAAGTGCTGAGAGCGCCTGAGGGCTACGCCGTATCTGTGCGCCCGTGAATCGGCTATGTGAAAATATAGCACGGCTTGCCCCGTTATCGGCAAAAGAGTGAGAAATCAAAGTGGAACCGCGCATAGAGTTTTTTTGCGCCTTTGTGTCTGACGAACGTCGGAGCAAGGGGCGTTTTTTTATTTTCTCGCTTTGACAAGGAGGCCTTATGAACTTTATGAAAAAGAAATTCAATCCGATCGGTCGTATTGCGGCATGTCTTGAAGACATCCGTTACGACGTGAAGCAGATTCGTGACCGCGATCCTGCCGCTGTTTCCGATCTGGAAATAGTGTTGCTTTATTCGGGTTTTCATGCCGTAACGGCGCACCGCCTGGCTCATGCGCTTCATAAAAAGGGCTGTGTTTTAACGGCGCGCGCTATTTCGCAGGGCGTGAAGGCGTTGACGGGTATTGAAATTCACCCCGGTGCAACCATTGGTAAAGGGGTATTTATCGACCATGGCAGCGGCGTTGTCATTGGTGAAACGGCAGTCGTTGGCGATAACTGTACCATTTATCAGGGCGTTACGCTTGGCGGTACGGGTAAGAACAGCGGCAAACGCCATCCCACGCTCGGGGAGAACGTCATGGTGGGCGCGGGCGCGAAAATTCTCGGCCCGTTTACCGTCGGGGCAAACTCCAAGATCGCGGCAGGCGCCGTCGTGCTTGATGCCGTTCCCGAAGACTCAACCGCCGTGGGTATTCCCGCGCGTGTTGTGAAGATTGGCAATCTCAGACTCGGATCGCTTGACCAGATTCACATTCCCGACCCCGTTTCGCAAGAGCTTTGCCGCCTTACCGCGCGTATTGACCGTCTTGAAGAAACGCTCAATAAAAAGGAAGAATCCTGATTTTTTCGAAATCTGTTAGAAATTTTGCCCATATTCCTTGAAATTTTCATATAGTTTTTTAATACGCTGCTTTTTTTCTTGACAAATGCGAAATTCGGTGTTATACTGTAAACAACCGATAGCGTGTTTGTCGGTGAATATATGAATGATGAGGTACTTATTATGGGCGCACAAGAAATTTTTGATTCCGCACAGGCGAAATACAATGAAGTAATTGATACTCTCACCAAGTTTGCCAATATGATTGAGCAGGCTACCGAGGGTAAATTCTCTACCGACATCGCACTCGTTCAGTTCGACTGCATTCTGCAGTATATGCTTCTCCACGAAGCAATTGCTGATGGCAAGATCAGTCACGTTGAACAGCAGTTCATCAATTTTATTACCGACAGAGGCGACATTCTCAAGGTTGTTAAGGCAAAGACCGACGTTGAACTTACTTGGGATGAGCTGGAATCAATTTCCGGCGAGACCGGCGCCGAGCTTCTCAAGGCGCTCACGCCTGTTTACGGCGAGCTTCTTGCTGACTTTGTCGGTTCTGTTGCTAAGGTTGACGGATATATCAAGGAAATCGACCTTCTTAAGCTGATCAACGACAACATTATCGGTATTTTTGCGGCATTCGCATCGGTTGACGGTGACGCTACCGACGCTGAGCGCGATTCGGTTATCAACGCTTACGTTGATCTTTTCCTTAACTACTATCAGCAGGCAGTCAAGGAAGCTGAAGAAGAATAATCGTTACTTGTATTCAGGCTGTTGCAAGTCATTGCAACAGCCTTTTTATGCAAAAAATGGTATAAGCTCACGCTTTATGCCAAAACGAAAGGATACCGTAATGAAGCTTTATAACACCTTAACCAAAACCGTCACACCTTTTGTGACACATACCGACGGACGTGTGGAAATGTATACCTGCGGTCCGACTGTTTATCATTTTGCCCATATCGGCAATCTTCGCACTTATATGATGGAGGATGCGCTTGAGAGATATCTCACTTTTGAGGGCTACACCGTCAATCGCGTGATGAATATTACCGACGTCGGTCATCTGACAAGCGATGCCGATACGGGCGAGGACAAAATGCTGAAGGGCGCAAAGCGCGAGCATAAGACGGTGATGGAAATTGCCGCCTTTTATCGCGACGCCTTTTTTGAGGATTGCCGCAAGCTTAACATCAGAAAGCCTGATACCGTTGTGCCCGCTACCGCTTGTATTGATGAATTTATCCGCGTGATTGAGGTGCTTCTCGAAAAGGACTATGCCTATATCGCAGGGGGCAATATTTATTTTGATACGTCGAAGGTTAAGGAGTATTACACCCTGACGAGCCACGCCGCCGAGGATCTGAAGGTAGGCGTGCGTGACGACGTTTCGGAGGACGGAAACAAGAGAAATAAATCCGATTTTGTTTTGTGGTTTACCAAGTCAAAATTTGACGATCAGGAGCTGAAATGGGAGTCTCCGTGGGGTGTCGGTTATCCCGGCTGGCATATTGAATGCTCCTGCATTTCGATGGCAAATCAGGGCGAGTATCTCGATCTGCATTGCGGCGGCGTTGACAACATCTTTCCGCATCACACCAACGAGATTGCGCAAAGCGAGGCGTATCTCGGTCACGCCTGGTGCAGTCATTGGTTTCACGTTCACCATCTGAACGACGAAAGCGGCAAGATGTCGAAGTCGAAGGGTGAGTTTCTCACCGTTTCGCTTTTAGAATCGAAGGGCTACGATCCCCTTGCTTACCGTTATTTCTGCTTGGAATCGCATTACAGAAAGCCTCTCACCTTCTCGTACGAGGGACTTGATAACGCTGTGAAGGCGTATGGCAAGCTTGTGAACCGCATTGCCGCCATCGTTCCCGAGGGCGAGGTTGACGAAGCAGTGATCGAAAAATACCGCGCCGATATGATCAAGACGGTGGGTAACGATCTGAATACCGCGATGGGTATTACGCTTCTTTACAATATTCTCAAGGAAAAAACGACCGGAAATACCAAGCGTGCGGTTATTGCCATGATTGATTCGGTGTTGGCGCTTTCCCTTCTTGAAAAGGCAGATGCCAGGAGGCGGGAAGCGGAGGATGCCGCCAAAGTCAAGGCGGCAGCCGAAGCTTCGGTACATGCGGATGATCCCGAAGCGGAGGCAATTGAAGCGCTTATTGCTGAACGCGCCGCTGCCAAGAAGACGAAGAATTACGCGCGCGCCGACGAGATCCGCGCAGAGCTTCTCGCAAGAGGCATCGTTCTCACCGATACCGCGCAGGGAACGACCTGGGCAAGACAGTAAGAGGTCTTTTGTAAATCGGGATTTGTGGGGGTGCTTTTTTTCAAAAAGCACCCCCACACCCCCGAAAAACTTTCAAAACGGGGGATAGATTTTGATTTATCACGCAGAAACGTCCCCCGCCCTACGGGTTTGTGCACACAATTTGTCTTTGGCGTACCCCCACAAATTCCAATTTTAAATTGATATAAAAAACCGCAAGGATGAAAAAGGGTGATGTTCTTAGCGGAGAAATTTAAAAATACCGCTAAGTGCGAGCATC
>CAZMAF010000084.1:0-4168 GCA_964564225.1 uncultured Lachnospiraceae bacterium | reverse complement strand
TTTCGTTAGGTGAGAAGGAAGCTGAATGCGAAGTTTGTGGAGAGATCGAAACGGGGAGAGATTGGTCTAAGGTCTGGATTCTTCCTGTGATAATTCTTGGAGGAGTTATCTTGATTGTTGGAGTGGTAAACTACATAAAATCATTTAAGCGCTCTAGATGGTAATAATAGTTTGCTACGAAACGATAGATGACGGTTTGCTAAAATATTTCGATAGGTTAAAAAACGGGAGAATAAAATGAAAAAATGCGTCAGGTGTTTAGTAGTTCTTGTTATGATTATAGTAATGTGTGCTCAGGTGCAAGTTTCTGTGTTTGCAGCCGGAACTAACAAGAACAGTGCCACTGAGGTTGTGGCAGATAATCAAATAAATTACGGTACGATCTCTAAAGGCGGAGTAAATGACTGGTATTACATAACAACCGGTGAAAGTGAAGAGTTTTATTATTTTACTCTCCACAACGAAAGCGGAACCGAAAACATACACATGATTGTGTACAGTGCACGAGACGAACAACTGTTGGATGTTGGATATTACACATCAGCGGGTTCGGAGATTACGTCTAATATTAAGCTCCTCCCAAACGCAAAGTATTACCTTAAGGTGTATTATAACGACCAAGGAACAGGAAACTACTATTTTAAAATTGACAAAAAAATTGATTTGGTCGGAGATTCCAAGGAAAAAGCTAATGAAATAAAAATTAACGAAAAGATTGATTCCTCAATTGACGGTAATGGAGATAAAGATTTCTTTGTGTTCTCAACTGGTGACCTTACTCAAGAGTATAAAGTTTCGTTAACTAATATCTCCGGCACAACAAATGCACATATCTTAATTTATTCAGCTCGCGACGAGCAATTGCTTGATGTTGGGTATTATACCGAGGCAGGTGCATCTCATGAAGGTGTAGTTACTTTGAATGCTAACTCAACATATTATGCGGTTGCATATCTGAATGATGACGGTACCGGCAGTTATAGCTTTAAAATATCCCAATGTGCTGATGGACATGCCCCCAGCGCTGCGTGGGTAACGACCAAGGATCCGACATGCACAGGAGCTGGAGAGCGGACAAAGTACTGTTCAGTATGCAAAGAGATTCTTGAGACAGAACAAGTTGATGCCAAGGGTCATTCCTTGGGAAAATGGAAAATTAAAGTACCGGCAACATGGATCTCATTAGGTGAGAAAGAAGCTGAATGCGAGGTGTGTGGAGAAATCGAAACGGGAAGAGATTGGTCTAAGGTGTGGATTCTTCCTGTGATTATACTTGGTGCGATTATTCTTATCATTGGAGTAGTAAATTATATTAAGTCGTTTAAACGCTCTAGATGGTAATAGTTGATTTTATGAAGCACTCTTGCTGAATGATATATGTTCTGTATAGAGGAAGTTCATAAACTGGCATTTCATTTTGATGAACATAAAGCATTGAGAATTATAGAACATTATCTTTTGAAAGGAAGAGTGCAATGAAAAGGCATATCACGATAGCATTTATAACAATTATTTTCGCATTATGTATGTCCATTAATGTGTTTGCGGCGAGTGAAACCGAGTCAAATGACAGCAAAGACAATGCAACTGCGATAGTGGTAAATTCAATCACATACGGTAATTTATCAAAGTCAAGCGATGTGGATTGGTATAAATTCACAGTATCACAAAACGGATATTTTAGCGTTTCGTTTTCTCATACAACTCTAGATAACAGTAGAACTTATTGGGTGTTTAGGTTATATGATTCCTCGGGCTCGTCATACATTGATGGCGTTTCTTCAAGTTATTCGGTATATGGTAATAGTGACACAACAACAAATACGTATGGTGTAAAAGCTGGCACTTATTATATCAAAATTACAGATGATTATTATTCTGACGCTCAGTATTCTATAAAGGTGAATTTCACAGCAGCGTCAAATTGGGAAACAGAAAACAATAACAGTAAGGACACTGCAGATGAGATCAAGGTTAATTCCGAGTATAACGGAGCTTTGACAGCAAGTAGTGATGTGGATTGGTATAAGTTCACGGTATCACAAAATGGATACTTTAACGTAACCTTTAGCCACGATGCGTTGGAGAATAGCAGAAATTATTGGGTGTTGCGCTTGTACGATGGTTCGGGAGCAAGTTATATTGATGGAATCTCTTCTAGCTATTCTGTCGCAGGAAACGCCGACGTAACAACTAATACATTTGGCATAAAAGCAGGCACTTATTATATCAAAGTGAACGATGATTATCATTCCGGAACACCATACAAGATCAAGGTTAACTTTACAGCAGCATCAAATTGGGAAACAGAAAACAATAACAGTAAGGACACTGCAGATGAGATCAAGGTTAATTCCGAGTATAACGGAGCTTTGACAGCAAGTAGTGATGTGGATTGGTATAAGTTCACGGTATCACAAAATGGATACTTTAACGTAACCTTTAGCCACGATGCGTTGGAGAATAGCAGAAATTATTGGGTGTTGCGCTTGTACGATGGTTCGGGAGCAAGTTATATTGATGGAATCTCTTCTAGCTATTCTGTCGCAGGAAACGCCGACGTAACAACTAATACATTTGGCATAAAAGCAGGCACTTATTATATCAAAGTGAACGACGATTATCATTCCGGAACACCATACAAGATCAAGGTTAACTTTACAGCGGCATCAAATTGGGAAACGGAAAACAATAACAGTAAGGACACTGCAGATGAAATCAAGGTGAATTCTTCGTATAATGGAGCGCTGACAACAAGCAGTGATGTGGATTGGTTTAAATTTACTGTATCATCGAAATGTGACGTGGCTATATCGTTCGATCATGCTGCATTAGAAGAAAGTCGCACTTACTGGTATATTTACATATATGATTCTGCCGCATCATCAAAATTACTCACATTCTCCAGCCAGGGAAATGTAGCAAATAAAGCGAGTGATTATGTGTCGCTTTCTAGTGGAACGTATTATGTGAAGATTCAGGATGATTATCACTCTGGTATTAATTACAGCTTTGTTGTTAAAGAGCGACACGATTGTAATGGTCCATGGAAGGTGGTTAAAAACGCAACTTGCGATCAAGACGGTCAACGTGAGCAAACTTGTGATATATGTGGAAGTGTTTCAAAGACAGAGACTATTCCTGCAACAGGACATAAGTACGGGGAGTGGGTAATTGATCGTAATCCTTCGTGTAGCATAGAGGGTGAAAGACACGCTAAGTGCACTGTCTGCGGGGCAAATAAGACGGAAGCAATCGCAACATTGGCACATACCTATAGCGACTGGAAAGTTGTTGAAGAGCCTACCTGCGACACGATTGGCAAGTCGCAAGGTACCTGTTCTGAGTGTGGCGCTTTTGTTACCGAGGATGTTGCGAAGTTAACCCATGAGTACACGGAGTGGACAACCGTAATAGTGGCAACATGTACTGAGAGCGGAACAGAGGGGCGTGAATGTAAACTTTGTTCTCTCACCGAAACGAGAAATGTTGAGGCATTTACTCATCATTATGGTGATTGGGAAATCGTAGGTGGAAACAAATTGATTCCTCCCATAGTAAAAGAAAAAAGATGTGAGCTGTGCGATGATACTCAAGTTTATAAAGACTGGAGTTATTCTTGGATTGCAGTCGTCGCAGTTGTTGTACTTATTGGCGCTACCATAGGTATTGTCAATTACGTTAAGGCTTTTAAGAAAACAAAGGATTAAGGCATATATTTTGGAGGAATACATGAAACGTTTATTGTTTACATTTTTTGTTGTAGCTTTAATGCTTAGCCTCTGTACATTTACCGTTTTGGCGGCGGGTGAGGGAGAGCCAAATGACAAAAAAGCAAATGCGACTAATATTTCTCTTGGAACAGAAGTATCAGGAAACATTAGCAAGTCGTCAGATCAAGACTGGTTTAAATTCACGGTTGTCAAGGACGGCTATATTACCGTGGATCTTGAGCACGAAATAATTTCATCTTCAAGCAGCTATTGGCGAATCTACGTTTATCAGTCTGATGGAGTAACAACAGTTAATGACTATGACGGATATTGGACTGTTGCCGGCAATCAAAATGGTAAAACATCGCAGATTGGACTTAAGGCGGGAACATATTATATAAAGATTCAATATAATCCATACAACCATAGTGATGTTACCTATACATTGAGGGTGA
>CAZMAF010000083.1:0-4221 GCA_964564225.1 uncultured Lachnospiraceae bacterium | reverse complement strand
GTGCTATACCCACAACGGCGGGGAGGATTTCCTCTACCACTGCTCCACCGGCGCGTCCTTTGCCGAAACGATCGTCCAGACCTATACCGCGGGCAAATACCGCCGCCTGGAACAGCACCACGCGATGCTCATCCCGTAGGATTCCGGGGGACGGTACCGCGAAGCGGGCCTGTACCCCGGGGAGGACAGGTCAACCTCTGGCAATTAAGCGCCGAGTCCCCGAGGTTCAGGATCTGACCCCGCAGACCCTCGTTCCTTCGTGTGTCAAGGGGTCAGACGCCCATGACACACTGTTCGACCAAAAAGAGCGCTGTATGACAGCGTTCTTTTTGTCTCATCATGTGTGTCAGCGGTGTCTGACCCCTTTTGACACACGAAAAGATGAGTTTGACATTTCGGAACACCCAATAAAAAAACATAAAAAACATTTATAATATACATGTGTAAAGTTTTGCTATTGTGTTGGAAATCACAATAAACAGGTTCGCTGAAAAACAGATCACGGCCGGGACTTTGTTTCAGTACTGCCTTTTTCGTTTTGCAAACTCCGGCGAAAACAGGAAAAATCAGGAAATGTATCAAAAACTCAATAATAATAAAAACGAACAGAATATACAGCCGAACAGTCAGATCGATCAGGAAATTCAAGCTGAGAATAAAGATATTTCTTTATTCTCAGGGATAGGTAATGAAGCGGTATACCAGCTCCTTAATGGGGATGATCCTTCCGGGAATGGCAGCGGAAACGGCAAACATAAGAGCCTGATGGTTGAAGCGCTGACCGACCCGAAACTGTCAAACGGAGACATAAAAGATATTGTTCTCCCCAAAAAGCCGGAAAAAAAGGCTGAAGATCAGAACATACAAGTTCCGCAAGCGGTCGCACCTCAAGAGATCGGCGGACTGTATGAGGATTTGATCGCGTTCCAGGCATGCTTTGGTGAAAATTTCAAAGAAGAAGATCTTTTTAAAAATGACGATCCGAACGAAATCGATACACGCTCAGCGGAGACAAGAATGAGGGATATTCTTGATGCCTACAAAGCGAAAATGAGGAAAGAACGGGAGGAGAAGGCAAAGAAGGATCAGGGGAAAAAGGCAGAACCCCCGAAACCGGAACCGAAAGCCGGAGAGCCTGAAAAAAAGACAGAAAAAAACAACAAACCGGGTCCGCAAGCTGCCATCCCTCAAAAGAAAAAACAGCTGTTTTATAAAGATCCTGAAAACGTGAACCAGGATGACTCTTATGAAACCGAACCTGAAGATGACATGGTCGCGGTACTTGACCCGAATGAATCACAGGAAGTCAGTTATTTGGAAAGACGAAACAGCGGGCTGGACGACGACCTGATCGTTCATACTGATACACTGGAGAAAAAGCCGGAGAAATCCTCCGATCGTAATCAGGCAAAAGTCGAAAAAGATATGTACCCGGTGAAAGACTGGAATTTTACCGGGCAAAAAATGGAAGAGGTCCAAACCACCGGCGGCTTTGCCAAGTTCAGGAATAAGCTGGGGCGTTTCTTCAGCGGTGTGTTCGGGTTTATAAGTTCAGGGTTCGGCATCAAACAGTGGATTGCTGGGATAAGACGGAATGCCGCAAAGAAGAAAAAAGGGGCGATACAGTCAAAAATCCAGGACAAGAAGGACCATTCCCTCATTCCCGGTTGGGAAGGTGAGAAATTTGCGCCCGAAGCTAATTCCGGTGAGGATATTCTGGCTGATTTCCGCCGTGTCCCGACGGTTTGGTCTCAACTGATCGGTGATACAGCCTCAGAGGGAGAGGGCAAAGATCAAAAGCCTTTGCCGCCGACGATAACGATCTACGTTGACCAGCCGAAAGACAATTCCAACCAAACCATGGTTGGAGCAGAGATGGGACACACCATGATTGGTATTGAATACAGCCGTTACAGTCATCTCTCGAAGCAGTATGAACGTTACAAACTGCAGTACGGGTTTTATCCGGTAGTCAGTGTCTCAAAATCCACTACATTTGCCATGCTGAATCATGATGCCATAATCCCGGGACAAATGATGGATGACTCCGGTCACAGTTATACCGTAAGCCGCCGATATCCCGCCACAGCCAAACAGGTCAATGCCATTCTCAAAGCCTCGGAAACCTATGCGGATGGGGGGTATGGTTATTACGCCCGGAACTGCACGACCTTTGTCCGTGATATGGCAAAACTGGCCCATTTGCCCGTCAGTAATAAACTTTTTGAGCTGGAAGAGGTCGGGTTTTCTAACAAGGCGAATATTGGTCGGATCGGAGCGGACATCTGGGGGGAAAACAACCTGGCCGGAATGGAAGAAGGTTTAGTGTCACTCAGCGAGAGAGAAGATCAATCTTATGTCAATTTCGGCAACAAGCGGACAACGCAGGAGGATTTTGATAACTTTAAGAAGTCTGTCCGGGGAAAACCTTCCGAATATAAAGATACTTATATTCCCGCTTCCGTCGGGGAAAAACTGCGCAGAGAAACCAGCGGTGAGATCGGGTCTCAGAGCTATAAAGGGAATATCACAAAAGATGATGATCCGGGCCAGATCATGAATGAGATAAACCTGCAGGGGCAGAAACTCAAAGAACTCATTGATAATCAAATGATTCCGGAGGCCAGAAGATCCAATAAAGAGATTCCCGCTGAGCTGGAAAATATCATTGAGACCCTCCCTCAATTAGGCGACGCACTAGGTGTGATGACAGATAAAGATTCGCGAAAATTGACTTTTGCCGTTCTGATGATTCGTGATTCATTCTCAAAAAATATCAGATTGCTGAACAGGCTTTATTTTCAATATTTTAAAGGAGATAAACGGCTGCATGAACCGGTAATGAGGCTGATTTCGGTTTTAAATTACGGTATCAGCCTTATGGATGGTTATTATCGACAATCATCAATTGATTATGCAGATAATGACTTCGATCTCGGTGATTTCCCAAAGAAGATAAATTATGACAATGAGGTTAAATTTGGTGATAAATCAATCGAAATCTCTCCCTCATTTTATGAGGCTTATCTGCAGATCTACAAAACACCGGAAAAAGCGGTCAATGCTTATCACCACCATATTGGACTTATAAATAGGGAAAAGGAACTTTCAGAGAAGAAAAAAAAGGGTTCTTTGAGTTCCCGGGAGAAAAAAGAATTATCAAAGGCAAAACGGATGTACGGTCTCGCGGCGGAGTTTGATAAAGCTCATCGTTATATGACTGATAAGGAAAATTATAACCAGCAGGATGTCGATTATGCTTTTATGTTGTATGACCGCGAAAGACTGGGGAATGTACAAGGATCCATGTTGGAAGACAATACGGCGGGAAATACCTATCTTGCTTTGATATTGAAAAAGATTTTTGGAGGAATGCGGGAGCGCTTCAAAACGTATTTGGCTCAAAATGAGGAAAATAAAAAGCCTGAAAACATTTTCAATTGGCTGGACCAGGATATGTCCGATTCCCTTTTGAAAAATAAAGATCAGATGCTCATGGTTGTGCGCGGATTGAAAAAATCAATGCAAAACCCTTTGCAAGTCGAAGATGGAAAACCGGGGAAGAAAAAAAAGGAAGTGAATGAGTATCAGGTGTATGCTGAGCTTATTGATAAGATCTATCTCTCCTGGATCAATAAGCTTTTTGATGGGAAGCAAACCGATATCGAGAAGAACGACCAGGAGCAATTGCTGACAAGTTTCAAGGAGATGGTGGGAGAAGGTGATGTTGCGGCAAATTTTCAAAATCTGCTCAAGACGCTCATCAAGCAGGTGCTGATAGAAGATAAACTGTCGGAAGATGCCCTGGTGAAGGAATGGAATAAATCGAATTCCTGAGCGCTCCCAAAAAAAGGATGAGCCAAACGGATGATTCTTTTTATCTTTAAGGAAACGCTGATTTAATCGGCTTGAGTCAAAGTGACCTGTTTTCGTTGACTCAGAATTGAGTCAACAGAACAGGTTGTATTGACTCAATTGCCATGAAACAGGCATTATTCAGCGTTTCCTTAATCTTTTACCCTGGAAAATCAGTACTGTATCCAAAGACGGACCTGGATAGAAATGGATGTGTTGGTGAAAAAAATCTTACTGGGTGTCTGTAACATCGGAAATGATCATAAGACAAAGTATCGAATTATTTATTGCAATATGGATCCTCTCCCAAAACAATATGACATTTGACAGGAAAAAATATAACGAATACAGATAGCGCTTTTGTAA
>CAZMAF010000082.1:0-4320 GCA_964564225.1 uncultured Lachnospiraceae bacterium | reverse complement strand
CTTTTCCTACCAAATCGGGGTCTTTGCAGCGCTTAGACCATTTTTTCTCTTTTTGGACGGTAGGAACAGCAACAACGTGCATGTGATAATGCCAAACATCATAACCGTACTTTTCAGTGAGCTCACGATTTATTTCATCAGCATGAAAAGCAGCTGACAAAACACAATCTTCACCATACTTTAATTTATCAAATTCTAAACAATCATGAAAATAAGCTAAAGCAAATTCTTCAGCAGAGTTATAGCCATGCTCTTTAAAAGACAACCAGTATTCGGAATTAACATCATGAATAATCTCATTAAACAAATGAGCATCAGGTTTCAATCCAGTGGTTCTAAAAACACCAGATGCAACCATATTGTCAAAGATATCTGTGTAGCTGGAATAAATACGAGAAGCGACTAGTTCAAGATTCCTATAACTTCTAGAAGCAACAATATCAGGATTTTTATGGGACTGTGATAGTCTGTCATTATGGATTCTGATAGCTTTAGCATCAGAACGAGTATACTTACCAACTCTAGCAACAATGTAATTTTCTCTAGACATAAGCAACAGCTCCTTTCTTTGAAATCTTTAAAGTCTTTTAAAACCTCGTAGAGCCCACTACATCTTTGCACGAAGTGAAAGTGTCATAGTGGGTTATTACACTTTCGAGAAAGTTGTTTCTAGGGATATTATACCACACGATGAAAGAAATTCAACATGATACCTGGGAAAGAAGAAAATCTAATGAAAACCACACTAACGTGAAAAAACAAAAAGAAAAAAATAAAAGACGTCGGTAGACGTCATCCTTTTGAGATCAAATCAAATTGTCGAGCGCAGCGAGCAACCTTTTCATAGATGGGCGAGAATTCGCCTCATCTAAAAAAAACACCGGTCTATTTATATATAATATTCTATTTATATTTAAATACTATTTAAAGGGGTGCTTTTCTTTAGTGTTTATCGTTACTTTTCGAACAATACCATATCAAAAATATCGGTAGCTAATCGAGATACCATATCAAAAATATCGGTAAAAAATCATAAATACCATATCAAAAATATCGGTGTTTATTGCTATATCAATAAGTATTGTATTGATATGGTAATTATGATATAATGACTTCAGAAATACTAGATGCGGCAACCAAAGTCTCACAAAGGAGCAAAAAAAATGAAGAAAAACAAAGAAAACAAACTAGTCGTTAGAAAACATAATGAGATTGTACGAGAAGCTATTAATCAATTTGATTATGCTCAAAATCGTTTAATGGCCATCATTCTAGGAAAATATATTCATACCAAAAACAATGAATTTATCAACGCAGTTGTACCAATAAATGATTTTATTAAAATAATGCATATTGCTGATTCAGGTCAAAATTTTGATAACGTAAAAAAAGCTATAGATAAATTTGCAAGAAATAACACTGTTGGAGTATATGATCCTCAAAAAAACAAGTATATTTGGCGTCCATTCTTTAAAAAAATAGAGTTAGATGAAACGAAAGTAGTTTTTGAGTGGAACGATGCTATGTATCCTGATTTAATAGATTTCAAAAACAAATATACATCGTATTTAGCTAATGACTATTTGAAACTCGGTTCTGTCTATAGTCAAAACCTATATGAGCAAATGAAATCTTATGAAAATATGCCGACACGTCCACAAGCTAATTTTACGATTGCAGATTTACATCGAATCATGCAAATTGATTTAAAGCAAAATCCGACTTACAAAAATTTCAACTCATTCAAACATTTAGTAATTGCACGTGCAGTTGATGACATCAATGAAAAAACTGATATTTTTGTAGAATTCGAAACAATAAAAGATAAAAACGATAAACGAAAAGTTGCAGGTATAGCATTCACAATCCGACCAAAGTACGAATATTTTGACTATAATGGTTGCTGGTTAAATGCCGATCAGATTAATGACATCATTAAAAACCACGGCGCAAAAAATAAGATTATTGACTTGGCCAAAATAAAAAAAGACAGACCAGACTATTACACGCTGCTTCGAAAAGGGAATAAATCTGACTATGACATCATTTGTAATTTCATCAAACAAGACAAAATCAAAGCAGATGAAAAAGTGGATCTAACTCCTGAAGAAGATCTTCAATTAAGAATAGATGAATTGATGAGAGGTTTTGAACGATGAAAACGCTCAAACAAATAGCTGACGAGCTTGGAATTGATAAACAAAAGGTGTATCGCTACATCAAAAAACATCACATCAATGATGCACATCATGATGCAGGTGTGATGTACTTTGATGAAGCGGTAGAAAATGCGATAAAATCACACTTTTTTAATAATGACGCATCAAGTGATGCACATCATGAAGCACATCAAACCGCATCAAATGAAGTGGTAAATGATGCGGTTTTGATGCAGTTGATTGATGCATATAAAGACCAAATCAGCACCTTGAAGGACCAATTGGCCAAGAAAGATGAACAAATCAAGGACTTGAAGCAATTACTGGATCAAGAACAACAACTACATCACAGAACACAAAATACATTACTAGCATTAGAAAACAAAGAAGCTTCAGAACCGTCTGAAGAATACGAAAGAACTTGGTTTGGACTATACAAAAAGGTAAAAAATGAAAACACTAATCAGAAATAGAATCAGATGTAAGCATTGTATCGATTTTCATGCAACGCAAATGGATCGTGTATTGATTTCCGTGCATTAGATTCATTTCAACCTTGACCAGGAGTCAAGATTTCATGACAGATGTTGCACATTTTTTTACTCAGAGTAAAGTTTTGGATTGCATTTGCAATCTGTCAGGTTGCAAAAGGTGCCTGTAGGCACCTTTTTGGCGTTTTTTTCGAAAATATGGCATACCTGCAGATATAAGACGTTTTTCGAAAGGAAAACATGCTAAACTAATAAGTTTACAACTTTCTGCATCTAGTTGATGAAAAAGTATCAATCCTTTCAAAAAAATGCATTAAATATAAAAAATCAGACAAAATACGACATTTTTGGTTGTTATTTCTTGCTCATGATAGGGTAAATGAAAGGGTCAGGACCATCAGGTGTTTTATTATTTTATTTATTGACGTCATGACGTCAATATGGTATAATATGTTTAGTTAGAAGAGGAGTGACAGCTATGACAGATTTATTAAAGCAAATCAGAACTGATTTTGAAAAAATGAAGAATGATGACAGATATAACCAACTAGCAAAGAATGAAAAATACGCCTCTTTAATGACGGCTATGGAACGCTTATATCAAATTCCAGCATTAGCTGGAGAAAGATTCGATGCAGTTGATCCAGAGATTAAAGAGTTATATTTGGAAATCAGCAACGAAAGGAAGTTTTAAAAAATGGCAAGAAAAGCAATGACTGTTCGTATTGAAGAAGAAGAATATAAAAAAATCATTAAGTTTCTCGTTGATCGAGACGAATCTTTTAATGATTTTGTGTTGAATCTTATCCGAAATGAAATGGCTGCAGAAGAAAAAAGAAAAATAGAAAAAATGTAAAAAAAGAGCCGAAAAGGCTCTTTTAAAATTCCAATAGACCATTGATTCTAGCAAATTCTCTCAAATCTTCTTCGTTTTCTTTTTCTTTGTTGGCCAAGAATCGTTTGAAAGAATTTTTAGCTTTAGAACTAATATTAGAGTCATGAACAGCTATTGTCTTTTCTACCGATTTGATTTGTTTGTCGATTTCTATTTGAGGCATGTTCATAACTTCCTCGACATAAAAAAGTTTCGATAAATAATACCATTCCTCATCAGGTCTATTTTCTTTGATCCAATCGAGAAGAACTTGAAAATCTTCTCTAAAATGAGTCAAAACAACATAAACGCTACTCATTTTTTTCAAAGCATCAACCCCTTTAGAATCAATCATATTCATGAAATCATAAAATTCATCTAAAGAATCGATGATATTTCTGTTATCTTGGTAAATCTCTTGTTGTTCTTCCAGCAACTGATTGTAGTCAGATACTAACGAATTGTACTCCTCCATCAAATCCTTGTAGTCATCTAGTAACGATTTAGAATCTTCTACCAGACCTTGATTCAATTCAATGATTTGTTTTAGTTCTTCTTTAACGTCTTTGAAGTCATCTGGAGAAAGATGTTTAGCTTTGGATCCGAATTCACCACGAGAAAGATCAGGCCATTTATCATGAAGATATTCGAAAATTTCATCTTGAAATTTAGCGAATGAAGATTGGCCATTCTCAAACGCCCAAAATTTGCTGTCCGAGACTTGAAGATAGCGTTCCTTGACTTTTCCTACCAAATCGGGGTCTTTGCAGCGCTTAGACCATTTTTTCTCTTTTTG
>CAZMAF010000081.1:0-4732 GCA_964564225.1 uncultured Lachnospiraceae bacterium | reverse complement strand
TCTTTCGAGATATACCGTATTCTTGCAAAACTGTCCTTTAGGGTACGACCCTAAAGCCTTTCCTTGTTTTTATTTAGTCTTATCTGATATTCGGACCTCTTTGTTTTCGCTGTGAAAAAACAATAGGGAGACAACCGCACTCACGTTCAATACGCACATATATCACCGTCACCCAAAGGTCACGACTCCTTGCGCAGCAGACGTTAGTTTATCCATCCCATCTTATCGCAAACCCCTCCCGCCTACCGCAGTCGGTGGGAGGGGTTATCATAATTCACGTATTCTCACTTCGTACCAAAGATCCGATCGCCCGCATCGCCAAGGCCGGGCATGATATAGCCCTTTTCATTCAGACGTTCATCAATAGCGGCAATGTAGATATGCACGTCGGGATGCGCCGCCTCGAGCGCGGCAACGCCCTCAGGGCAACCGACAAGACAGAGCATACGGATATTGGTATAACCGCGCTTCTTGACCGCATGGATCGCGGCAATGGCAGATCCGCCCGTCGCAAGCATGGGATCACAGATCACGACAAGAGGATTTTCCACCACGGGAAGCTTGAAATAATACTCGTGGGGTTCCAGCGTTTCCTCGTCACGGAACATACCGATATGACCAATCTTCGCCGTAGGAATCATATTCTTCACACCGTCCACCATGCCGATTCCCGCGCGCAAAATAGGCGCAAGCACGATCTTATGCGAAAGACGCATTTTGTCAAGTGTAACGCCCGTCGGGGTTTTATAGGTTTCGCCCGAGGCTACCGTTTCAACGTCACGGAATACCTCGTAACACATCAGCGAAGCAATCTCGTCGAGATTTTCGCGAAACTCCTTCGTCGAGGTATTTTCGTCACGCATAATACCGAGCTTGACTCGGATGAGGGGATGATCTACAACCGTTACCATATCCGTATCTCCTTTATTCTATCACACAATGAATGAGAACCGCGCTACTCGGCTCGTCGTCCGCGATCACAAACGCCGCCCTGAGCTTTTCAAGCGCGCCGTCAACATCCTGCCTATTCGTATAAACCGTGGCGAGCGACTCACCTTTTTTCACAAAATCACCGATCTTCTTATGAAGCACAATACCTGCCGTCGCGTCAATCGTATCTTCCTTCGTCGCGCGACCCGCGCCAAGCTGCATGGCAACCTCACCGACCGATAGCGCGGTAATACCGCGAACGTAACCCTCGTTATCGGCGGGAAGCGCAATTACCCTTGTCGAAGTGTCAAAACGCGATAGGTCGTCAAGATAAGAAATATCGCCGCCCTGCGCCGCAATCATCGCTTTCAGCTTTTCAAAAGCTTCACCGGATGCTATCTTTTGGCGAAGCATCGCCTTCGCCTTCTCGTTATCGGACTCAATACCCGCCTGATTAAGCATGATCGCGCCAAGCGATATACAAAGCTCTTCAAGATCGCGCGGACCTTTGCCGCGCAAGGTATTCACAGCTTCAACAACCTCAAGAATATTACCGACGGCAAAACCGAGAGGCTGATCCATGTCGGTAATAACAGCTCTCGTATCACGTCCGAGCGATTTACCAATGTTAACCATCGCACGCGCGAGCTTTTCAGCATCCTCGATCGTCTTCATAAACGCGCCCGAACCGAATTTTACGTCAAGCAAAATGGTGTCAGCGCCCGATGCAAGCTTTTTCGACATGATCGACGATGCAATCAGAGGAATCGAATCAACCGTTGCCGTCACGTCGCGAAGCGCATACAGCTTTTTGTCAGCAGGGACGAGATCCCCCGTCTGTCCGATGATGGCAAGTCCGATCTCATTCACCTGACGGACAAAAGCCTCCTTATCAAGCGAGATCGAAAGACCGGGAATCGACTCCATTTTGTCGAGCGTGCCGCCTGTGTGACCGAGTCCCCTGCCCGACATTTTGGCAACCCTTGCGCCGCATGCGGCAACGAGCGGACCTAAAACGAGCGAAGTCTTATCGCCCACGCCACCGGTTGAGTGCTTGTCAACTTTCACGCCCGCAACCCCGGAAAGCTCGATCACGTCGCCCGAATGCATCATGCAGTCAGTCAGAATTGCCGTTTCCTGTTCGTCAAGCCCCCGGAAACATACCGCCATCGTAAAGGCGGATGCCTGATAATCGGGAATCGTCCCCGCCGTATAGCCCTCTACGAAAAAGGCAATTTCCTCGCGCGAAAGCTTTTCCCCACGCTTTTTCTTTTCGAGAATATCCGTCATTCTCATAACGTAAAACTCCTTTATCAGATGTTTGAAATCAGCTTATCGGCGCGTTCCTTGACGTTCTGCTTGAAATCCATCAGCTGATGTGTGTATTCACGGTTCATATAGGACGACGTGATAATAAAATCCGCCGTCGCCTTGGTATTAGCGATTGGAATATCATATACCTGCGCAATACGGAGCAAAGCCTTAACGTCCGGATCGTGAGGCTGCGCGGTCAAAGGATCGGAAAAGAAAATCACGATGTCGATCTCGTTGTCAACGATACGCGAGCCAATCTGTAAATCCCCGCCGAGAGGGCCTGAATTGAAACCGCGAATGGGCAGTCCCGTATGCTCGGCAATCATTCTCGCCGTCGTACCCGTACCGTAAAGAAAATGTCCCTTCAAAATCTCGAAATTCTGTGCGCACCACGCAATCATGTCCGCCTTCTTATTATCATGCGCGATCAGAGCAATATGCTTCTGCTTGCCGATCACAAATTCTACTTTTTTGTTTTCCATCATACTATCCTCTTTGTCTGATATGTCCACCCATAGTATACCAAGTCTTTTCTCTTTTGTCAAGAGAAAGAAAAGTGAGCTTTTCGTGAGCGCTTTTTCGTGAGCGCTTTTTCGTGGTCGCTTTTCGGACAACGCCCCCACACCAAAAAAGCTTTCAGACTATGTCTTTATCATATTGTTTTTTCTTATCCTAAAAGTTTTTGAAAGGGCTCGGAGAAACTTTTTTCCAAAAAATTTCCCCGAAAAAACCCCTTCTTTTCTCAAAAAAAGAAGGGGTTTTGTTACTGTTCGGTTTTGTCCTTACCAAACTTAACTTTATAATTCTCAATCGCCTGACGGATAATCGCGATCGCATCGGTGAAATCGCCCACCTCGTCAACGATCGTTTCCTTTTTCTCAAGCATCTTGTAAACACTGAAAAAATGGCTCATTTCGTCGTGAATATGCTTTGGCAGATTGTAGACTGAGCGATACCCGTTATACACGGGATCATTAAAGGGGATCGCAATGATCTTTTCGTCCTTCTTACCGTCGTCAAGCATCGCGATCACGCCGACGGGATAACAGCGCACGAGCGTCATCGGATGGATGGGCTCGGAGCAAATGATCATAACGTCAAGCGGGTCGTTGTCATCCGCATAAGTACGCGGAATAAAGCCGTAATTCGCGGGATAATGTGTCGCGGTATACAAGGTGCGGTCAAGCTTCAAAAAGCCGGTTTCTTTATCAAGCTCGTATTTATTTTTACTGCCCTTGGGGATTTCCACAACAACAACGAAATCGTTTTCGTTGATATATTCGGGATTCATATCGTGCCAGATATTCATATCCTCACACCTTTCTTAAAAAATAAATTGGGTAAGAAGACCGATAGGCGCGCCTATCGGTCTTCTTGGAATATCGTTATTGAGCCGCGCCAACGATAACAGCAAAATCCTCTGCCTTCAGAGATGCACCGCCGATCAGACCGCCGTCAATATTTTCCATAGCAAGAAGCTCAGCGCAGTTCTTAGCGTTCATAGAACCGCCGTACTGAATGATTACTTCTCTTGCTACTGCCTTGCCATACTTCTTGGCTATCACACCGCGGATGAGAGCGCAAACCTCTTCAGCCTGCTCAGCCGTTGCCGTCTTGCCCGTACCGATTGCCCAAACGGGCTCGTAAGCGATGATAACACGCTTCATTTCTTCGGCAGTGATATCGGCAAGCGCAAGCTTAACCTGACGGGAAACGACCTCCTCGGTAATATCAGCTTCTCTTTCGGCAAGAACTTCACCTACGCAAACGATAGCAGTAAGACCTGCCGCGATTGCCGCGCGCGTTCTCTTATTGACCGTTTCATCGGTTTCACCGAAATACTGTCTTCTTTCGCTGTGACCAATGACAACGTATTTGACGCCTGCATCAACCAGCATATCCGCCGAGATCTCACCGGTATACGCGCCGCTCTTTTCAAAGTGAACGTTCTGTGCGCCAACCTTGATGCTCTTACCCTGGCAAGCCTTGGCAACGGTGGGAATGTCGATTGCGGGAACGCAAACTACGATGTCGCAGCCGCGCTTGCCCTTAACAGTTTCGTAAAGCTCTGCGATAAACGTCTTTGCCGCAGAGGGAGTCATATTCATTTTCCAGTTACCCGCGATAACGGGTCTTCTTTTTCTCGAGCTCATGAGATTCTCCTTATACTGCCTTAGTTTTTGTCGTTGAGAACAGCGATGCCGGGAAGCTCAAGACCTTCAAGAAATTCGAGCGATGCGCCGCCGCCGGTAGAGATATGCGTCATCTTGTCAGCATAGCCGAGGGTTTCAACAGCCGCTGCGGAGTCGCCACCGCCAATAATCGACACAGAGCCGCTTTCAGCAACAGCCTTAGCAACTGCGCGCGTACCGCTGGCAAACTTTTCCCATTCGGAAACGCCCATAGGACCGTTCCATACAACCGTACCTGCGCCAACAAGAGCCTCTGCAAAGAGAGCCTCAGTCTTAGGACCAATATCAAGACCCAT
>CAZMAF010000080.1:0-4797 GCA_964564225.1 uncultured Lachnospiraceae bacterium | reverse complement strand
TGTCCGACGTTACCCGACACCGCGATAACCTCGCAGTTATTATAATTTTCCTTCAACCACGGAATGATAATCGAGGTATCCAGACCGCCCGAATAGGCGAGAACGACTTTTTTGATATCAGCTTTATTCATAATTGCCTCCAAATGCATAAATATTCTAACTTTCATTGAACTATGCAACCATTATAGCGAAAAAACCCCTTGTTGTCAAGAGGTTTTTCATCATCGTTCCGACATATTTTCAGAATATTTCAAGTTATTTTTGTGCATTTTGCACACTTTTGCAAGTTTTGCAAACTATGCACGCATAATTGCATATTTATGCACAACCGCTTGCAATATTCAGAATTTCGGGAATATTTATTCATTTTCGGAAATATACCGTTCAAAAGAGAGAAAAACCTCTCATTCTTCCGGCAGAATACGGTCTTTGATTGTCACAATCTTGCCCTTTTTCAGATAAACGCGCGGCAAACGCTCGCCGAGCGCGCAGATCAGCTCATAAGGAATCGTACCAATCCGCTCGGCAAGCGTGTCGATCGGCTCACCCTGAGAGCCGAAAACCGTCACAACGTCACCGACCGCCGCATCGGGAATCTCGCTCACGTCAAGCATACACTGATCCATACATACCCTGCCAACGAGGCGAGCGCGCTTCCCGCGCACCGTAGGATACAGTCCCTCTCCCGCCATACTGCGCCAAAGCCCATCGGCATAACCGATCGGCACAGTGGCAACCGTCCGTTCGGTATCGGCAATATAATCACCGCCATAACTAAGCGATTCCCCGACCGGCAACGGTTTTATCATATCGAGAATACTCTTCAAAGACAACGCCGCGCGAATGGAGGGCAAATGCTCAACGTCGGACGAAGGCGGATAACCGTAAAGAACGATGCCCGCGCGCACCATATCAAAGGCGGCATCGGGATAATCGCAGAACGCGGCAGAATTTGCGGCGTGACGGATCGGAAAAGTAATCCCGCGCGCTTTCAGAAGAGCAAGCGCCCGACGAAAATAAGACAGCTGCATTTCGGTAAACGCACGACCGTCCTTTCCCATATCGCTCTTGGCAAAATGCGTGAAAATTCCCTCGCGGCAAAGGCGCGGTAAAGCAATTGTCTCGGTAATCTCGTCAACCGATCGCCGAAGCGCCTCCTCTGAGCGCACGGGAAAACCGATGCGCCCCATGCCGCTGTCGAGCTTAATATGAATTTTCACCGCAACACCCGATTTTTCTGCTTCTTCAGACAGTGCCTTCGCATAGTCCTTGCTGAAAACACACTGCGAAATATCCTGTTCGGCAAGTACCTTTGCCGATTCAGGCGAAGTATAGCCAAGAATTAAAATCGGCAGGGTGATACCGCCAAGGCGTAATTCCAGCGCCTCCTCAATATTGGATACCGCAAGGAAATCTGCGCCAAGCGTTTCGTAAAGCGATGCCACCGTCAGAGCGCCGTGTCCGTAAGCGTTTGCCTTGATAACACAACAAAGCTTGGTTTCGGGAGCAAGCGCCGAGCGGATCACGCGGTAATTGTCCGAAAGCGCATCAAGATCAACCTCAACCCACGCGCGCCGCCACATCGTGTCCTTACGCATATCCTCACCACCCTTCGGATAAAAATTATTCACAACCGTAGTATATGACACTTACTTTAACAGTATATCACACCCACCCCCGAAATGCAACAAAAAAACACCGTTCCTTTCAAATTTTAAATTATCACAAGACCCTTTTAGGAACTTTTTTAAAAAATACCTCCATACTCCCGCAAAAGCTTTCAGACTGTGTCTTTATAACATCGTTTTTCCTGTCCCGAAAGTTTTTGAAAGGCTCGGAAAACTTTTTTCTAAAAAGTTTTCCGAAAAAACGCTTCTTGTATAAGCTCTCGCGTATCACGAAAAAGTTTATACCAGAAGCGTTTGTTCCCGTATTACAAATTTTAATTCACTTTGTCCTTGACTCCTCACGTCTTGCGCGCTTTAAAAGACGGCGCAAAGAGGGAGTGTTATAACGGAGAATATACGTCGGAAGCATGCTGAGAATAAAGTTCACAATCGCAATCGGAAGTCCTGCCGACAACGGCTGACAACAGGGCAAAAAAAGAATGAAAAATCCGGAAATCGCCCCCAGAATATGTCCCACTGCGCCGTAATTTGACTCAAGCAAAAAGCGCTCGAGATACGCAACACTCGTTGGATCGGCTATCTTATCCTTGTGAAAGCCGGTAAAACAGCCAAGCTCCGGCACAAAACGCTTCCAGACGTCGATTCCGACAGCGTGAAGAAAATCTCTCTCACGCTTTGAAACCGTGTAAAGCCTGCCCTCCGGCGCAAACCATTTTTCAGGCAAACGACGGACAATAAACGCCGCAACACCGTCAATCGCGATCACCGAAATAACGCCGAGCGAAGCATTCCCCAGTGCCAATGCAAGTCCCGTCAGACTAAATTCATTGCCCAAAGGCGCATGAAAAACCCCAACGGCAACGAGTGTCGACAGAATAACGATCAGATAGAACACGGCTTGACCTCGCCTTCTGTGGTGTAGGTAAGCGGAATGCCGTAAGTTTTTTCATATACCTCTTTCCACAGCGTATAGTTTTTCAAACACATCTCCTCGGTATTCATGCGAATATTCTTTTCGGGATCGGGCAAGATCGCGGGAAGAATATGCACCGTATACGCCGGAATCGGAAAACCTGCCGCATCTTTTTTGTCGGTTTCCTCTGTCGTGATAAAGAACGGTACAACAGGAACGCCCGCTTTGGCAGCAAAGCGGAATGAGCCGAGTTTTAAGGGGCGGGGCTTTTTGTAATTCCACCACATACCCTGCTCGGGATAAATAAGAACCTTCTCGCCTCTTTTTAAAAGAACATTCACACTTTCGATCAATTCACGAAGCGTCACCATTCTCGTCGAAAGCGGCAAGGTGTTGCAGTGACGGAAAAAGAAGCCGTAAAGACCGCCAAACGAAGTATAATTACCCTCACGGATAATCTTGTATAACGATCGCTTGCCGAGCGATTTTTCGATCGCTTTATAAACGGCGTAATTATCAAAAGCGTTGAAATGATTGCAGGTAATGAGCGCGCCTTGATCGGCAACGGCAAGATAATTTTCAAGCCCCCTGACCTCTTTGATCACAAGATTTCCGCGCTTGATCTGCTTTTCAAAATACGCATGTGCCACAAAATTAGCAATTTTCGTAAAAAAACGTGTCGAGCGTTTTTTGCCGACGTAATCAACTTCGCCTTCTTCAAGCTGTCTTGTCGGGGGATCAATCTCAACGTCGCGGTCAAAAAAGCCAAGTCGCTCATATTCACGGATACGCTCGAGAACCGCAAGCCGCTCGCGCGTTCTGAGAGGCGTTGGCTCACCGCAAAGCGTTTCAGAAGCGTTTGCAATATCATTTTCCGCCTGCTTTACAAGATTTTCATACTGCAAAGCATCGCGCGCCATGTTTTCCTCGCCATAGCCATCACGCTCATCAAGCAGAAACTCGAGATAGGACGTTTTGGCGGCATAATTCCAGAAATGCTCCTCATATTTCACACCGCGATAATGCCACGGCTTCCAATTGATCTTATAGTGTACAATTTTCGGTTCTCCCTCAGCCTCCGGACAAGCGGTTTTGTTCCAAGCGCAGTCAAGAAGTGCCACTCTGCCGTAGCAAAGCACGTTGAGATAGTCCTGATCCTGCGTAACGCGGAAGGTGTAACGGTTGAGAAGTCCCACAAACGCCGTTTCGATCATCATAAGACGCATCGCCTCGAGATTCAGCACCATAATACCCGCGCTGAAATACTCGTTACGCGGTATGCCCAAAACCTTTTCAACGTAGCGCCCGAACACATCGACCTGAAGCATAACCTCCTCGGGAGCTGCCGCCACGATGGCGTTACCCATATCGGAACGGTAAAGCTCAGCAACATCATCGAGAAGCACGATGTCGCAATCAAGATATACACCTCTTTTATACTGCGGAAAAAGATCGGGAATGAAAAAGCGGTAATACGTCGCTTGTGTGTAATAGTCGCGCAAATGCAGCTTGCCGCCGAGTGAGTCAAGCTGTTCGGCGACGTTCACAAACTCCACCGTAACGTTTTCCTCCTCCATCGCTTTGAGATTTTCACGGTGGGTATCGGAAAGCGCCACCACAAGAATATAGATTTTATAAAAATACTTTTCCGACGTATGATTGATCAGCGAACGCATTGCAACCGCAAGATAGGGGGCGTAACGGTCGTCGGTTGCAAAAAAGATCGGCACAATCTCACGCGAGCCAACAACTTCATTGTACAAAACTTCAGCTTTTGCCATAGTGGGTGAAATCTCCTTATACTGTCATAATTTTTCACAAAAACAAGTAGGCGCAAAGCCTACCCGACAGTTACAGTATATCCCAAAAATCAAAAACAGTCAAGAACAAACAGCATTCCTCCGCTCCACGTTTTTTCTGTTACCTCCGAGAGTGGTATTAACCTGCACTCTCGCCTCAAGAGAGTCAAAAAATCCACTCTCGCATTTGTAGAGTCGTCGGTTTTTCATATGAAATCGGGCAGTTTTTTCTCGTTTTATGGCTGAAATCCCCCGAATATCATCCATGCAGCGAAAACCCAAACCAGTCCGACAGCATAGCCTAAACCGATCCGACAGCGTGGCCTAAACCGATCCGACAGCGTGGCCTAAACCGATCCGACAGCGTAGCCTAAACCGATCCGACAGCGTAGCCTAAACCGATCCGCCGTCGCCTCCCTCGCGCAAATCGACAAGGAAAACCTGATAATTTGGACAA
>CAZMAF010000079.1:0-4998 GCA_964564225.1 uncultured Lachnospiraceae bacterium | reverse complement strand
CAGAAAATCCGCCGGATTTCGGAGACGGAGCATCCGTACTGACACTGCTCTACGAGGCATACGCTGAATCCAACAGGATGGACGATGGTACCATCAAAGAGGCCTTCAACGAGTTGTACAGCATGATGAACGGCATGGAGCTGCGGGAGATGGACAAAATCATTTACCCAGTGTGTACCCTGTGCCGGGATCACCAGCGATCTGGCTTTGTGGAGGGGATCAAAGTAGGCGTCCGATTGAGAACAGAGCTGGCAGAGGAATAAAGAAACAGCACCGATCTATCATCAGATCGGTGCTGTCTGCACTATGGACTTGAATCTAGAGACGGACACTATCTGGGAGACTTCATTAACTCCGTGCAGATGAGCGAAGATGTACTGTTATTAATTAAGCACGACTTCTTCAATCAGCTTGATTTTGCCGTCGATCAACTCTATACATCTTAATTGGCATAACTCATCGACAACTTTATGAGGTGACCCGGTTGCCTTGAGAATTTGATCTTCGTCTACTGGTGAGCGACTGGCATTCATGCGATGACATTCAAACAATACTTTTGCCTGTTCTTCAGATATCTCGATAGATGATTCATCTAGAAGGGTTATCAATATTTTGATCAATTGCATGATGGTGAGAATCATTTTGCCGGGTGAAAATAGTGTGATTCCTGTATCGATAATTGCAGACAGAGAAGCTACCAGACGAAAACGCAAGTTGTAGGGTTTTGTGCTTACTACTTTCCCATCTACTGTGTGTACCAGTCCATGCTCAGCAACTTCACTATCCAATACATCGTATTTTGCAGCGATATTATACAGGCCAATCATTTTCCCGGGATTGATCCCCTGGCTTGTTGCATATTCTTTCAACTGTTGCTGGATATTCATATCAAATTGTAAGGCCTGTTCATAGCCAGATGTGTTTTTCATATTGCAATATCCTTTCTGTATTACTTCTGTTAACTTGCCATTTTTTAACTTATACACGAGCTCTTCGCGAAATAGATCTGAGATATCCCAGTAATTTGCAAGTACAGCATCGCCTTCTGTCAAATCAAATTGAATATCCCATTCCCTGCTCAAATCAAGCAATCTTGATAACCGGGAAAAGAATGATGAGTGTTCTATAAGGCTTATTCTCTCACCATATATCCAGTTCTCCATAAAATATAAATCTTCATAAAAGAGGAACAGAATCATTGGTGCCGCATATAGATAATCCTGAAATACGGTTGCATAAGGGGAATCTGTGTGGCTATTCATGCCCTCGATTAGGTGCAGGAAAACCTTATATCCATATTCATCCGCCAGAGTTTCAGCTTCTATATCCGTAATAGACTTGTTTTCTTTTTCTGAAATATCATCGATATAGATATGAGCCAACTCATGGCACATAATAAAGGCTATTATGCACCAATAAAGATCTGCGATAAAGTTATATGCTTTGGCATCGCCCTTATCTTTAAATTGGGAAAGCAATTCACAGAGGCTTTCATCAGAATTCAAATAACCTTGCCGACAACATGCGTCTAGGATTTTCAGTGTATATTTAAAACAAAATGGAAATACATCATTGCCAAATCTTGCCCATAGGTAATGATTTGCTGTGTATTCGAGGAGTACATTGACCATCAGCTTGTCAATGTATACGAGGCTCCCAGTTGTAAAAGCTCTGGATGCTTGATCGTGCCGCACTGCCAATTCACCATTATTGGCTGCAATATACTGTGAGATAAAAATAGCATCTGGCCTATAGTTAAACACACTTTCGAATCCATGTTTTACATACTCAAAAAGTGCGTTAATGTCCACATCGTTGCTTTCTGCGTATATGCCTTCTTCCTTAAGCATCTCAATCCATAGTTGCTGTGATTTACTATCCTCTAAGTGGTCAAATAATGGATTCTCAAAAGTACCATCAATTGGAAGAAAAACATGTTGCCCAGCAGAAATCAAACGACGCATGAACATCACCTCCACAATTCTTACAAGTAGTATACCATCTGCAGTTAAATAATTCAATTCGTAGATCAGTTGGAGTAGTTATTTCGGTTTACCCTTTTGAAAGTAGTTAATTATTCAATATTTTTTATTAGTCCTAATGTGCCTACCCGTGATGTTCTATGAGGAATTGTTTTACCTGACGAGTAAGAGATATGGGATTGGTTTCTTAAAAGCACATATCTCAATTCTTTATTTGGTTTTATCAAATAGTGGTGATTGACTAATTCTTGAAATATAGCTACTTTTTGATATAATTAAAAGATAAGGATGAATTAAGGGCGAGATGCAATGATTTAATGATGTTTTGCGAGGTGAGGTTTAATGCAATTTCGAGTATGCGATAGAAGTGAACAAGTAAGTGTCGAAAAGGATACAGTTTATTTGCGCCGTGATAATTGGGATGATTACAGCTATAAGACAATGTTTGGTGTGAGATATGTAGATAACCTCAGACATGAGCATATACTTGGTACGGTGAAAATTGGGATTGCCGACATGGAAAGAGGGCGGATTTTTGATCATATCCCAAAGCAATTTGAAACATTGACAGAATTGTATTTTTCACTGGGGCAGGACGAACGATACTATGAGAACCTCGCAAAACTTGGAGATCAGAAAAGAGTAGAGATTCTTACAGCATTGCAAGATGTGGCATATAACCTATGTCATTTTTCGAAGTATCAACAAGAAGATGTGATGAAGATATCACTGATGCGAGATATTTCTACTTTTTCTGTTAAGCTTCAGTTAAACAGAATGGCACATGGTGGCGCAAGGCTAACTAATTATAGCTTTACCTATTCTGCGGCAAATGCACCAGAGAGCGAATCTGATAATAATCAGATGTCTTTTGTGGTTGAACCGGACTCAAATCCACCAACGAATGTGCATGTGTTAATTGGACGAAATGGAACGGGCAAGACAAGCCTAATTAAAAATATGATTTATAGCATTCGGAATGAAGATACATCCCACGGAACATTCCATTATACAGGCCGTTTTCGCACTCGTGCGGAGTTTGCAAATATTTTGTGTGTGGCATTTAGCCCATTTGATGATTTTTCAGGATTAGATGAAGGACAGTCTGAAATTCCATATACTTATATTGGACTGGATAAGAAAAGCAATGACTTACTGAAAACTATTGAGGAGCAATTTGTATCAGCACTGTCAGGGTGTATATCTAATGCACGAAAAAGAAAGCTGTGGGCAGATTCAATCGATGTACTTAAGAGTGATCCGACTTTTGCTGAAGGTAAAATGGATTTGCTCAAAATGAACCTCCCGGAATATGCGAAGAATGGGCTGATAAGTGATAATCTTGGGGAAGTACGGCAGGTTTTTTCGCAGTTAAGTTCTGGTCACAAAGTGGTATTGCTTATTATCACCAGCTGTGTTGATAAGATTGAGGAAAAAAGCATAGTGTTTATGGATGAACCAGAGAATCATCTCCATCCACCTCTGTTGGCTGCTTTGATTCGAGCATTATCCAATTTGCTTATTGACCGGAATGGTGTTGCAATTATTTCAACGCATTCTCCTGTTGTTTTACAGGAAGTTCCTAGTAGTTGTGTATGGACATTACGCAGATGTGGAAGTCAGGTTATTCCAGAAAGGATACCAGTTCAGACCTTCGGCTCTAGCATTGGACAGCTTACGAACGAAGTCTTTGGCTTGGAGGTCACAGACTCAGGCTTCCATAAAATGTTATCGGATGCTGTCGATAAGGGTGATGATTATTATGAGATATTTAATGAATTTGATGGACAACTAGGTGATGAAGCCAAGTTGCATTTGAGAACGCTTCTGGCGGTGCGTGCTGCACAGGAGGAATAAATGAAATTCTTAAATCCTCCTATTTCTGATACAAAACCAGAAGATATTTATGAGATTTGCGTAAAAAACTACACCGACCTAAATAAGAAACAGAGATTATTGGCTTGCAAGCATCTAGTAGAGGTGGATTCTAGCAACTATCAAAAATTTGTACCCCATCAAATCGACAAATTTATCGTGTCGGATATTCCAATAGATGTATCTTCGTCAGAGCTGAAAAGTGTGTATGATGAAAAATTTGCGAAGGCGGCGGCTGTGGGGAGACCATATTATGATTTGATAATGGCTCAAGTTGAACGCGGAATCTGCCCGATTTGTGGAGTGCGCATGGTCTCGACATTAGATCACTATCTCCCAAAAGCAAAAGTACCAACATTATCAGTCACGCCGTGTAATCTTATTCCTTCGTGCAGAGACTGTAATATGGACAAGAAAACAGAAATGATTCTTGAGCCTAATGCTACACCAGTACATTTGTATTTTGATAGACTTCCTGCTGAGCCTTGGCTCTTTGTGAATGTTGGGGAGAATCTCGAAATCACTTACTTTATTGCATGCCCTGAAAGCTGGGATGAATCCATGAGGGGGCGTGTTGAAAAGCACTTGGAAACATACCATCTACACAAGTTGTATAGTGCCCATGCTTCAACCGAAATAGAGGATAAGAGGCGTATGTGGAGAAAGCTGATTGCCCTTGGCTTGGACCAAGAGGTATTTGAGGATATTTGTGAAATGCGTTGTAGCGCAGAAGCGAATGACTTGAATTCATGGAAATCTGCACTTTACCGTGGACTGGAGCAAGAATTTGCTAAAGTAAAAGCATGGTTGCTCGACAGTTGCCTAGAACGGTCCGAAGTATAGTTATCTCGATATTTTATTTGATAATTTCGTCTTGGTAGGTTTCGCAAGGCGGTATATAACTATGCTATCTGGCGGAAGTATGAGTAGAAAGCCATGATTCTATTGTGGTGCCATCAGATAGGATGAAAACTCTGTGAATTGAAACCGATTCAGTCTGACCCATACGCTGACCCATACGGGGATAGCACAGGGTGGACAAGGGGGTTCGTAACGGACTACGACCTTCGGGTTTTCCTTGAAAAAGGGCAAAAACCTCTAGAGCCGCAACGGAAAATACCGATTTTAGCAGCTCATAACC
>CAZMAF010000078.1:0-5448 GCA_964564225.1 uncultured Lachnospiraceae bacterium | reverse complement strand
CGCACAGATGATAGCGGAGATGAAAGAGGAATATGGGATAGCATGAAAGGAGAAGAAAAATGAAATGCCCGAAATGTAATGGCGAACTCCAAGTTATGTGCAAAACAGAAGTCGGTGATAATACTTTCAAGGTTATCGGTATATGCAAAAACTGTTTTTACGACGGCACTTGGTTCATTGAAAAAGATGAAAAAGGAGATGTGATAAAAGAGTACGGTTTAAAAAAATACTGGCACGGCTAACGACTCAAAAAATGATACGCAGTAACCAAAGAAAAAAGGCGGTAATCGTGATGAATACGATTACCGCCTCTGTCAATATATAATCATACAATATACGACAATACTTTACAAAACGCTGTAGTTGTGATATAATAAAGATATAATAAAAGAAAAACGCTAGGAGTGTTTTGAAATGGATATTAAAGATAGGTACTACTCAATGCCAGAGATATGCAAATATCTAGGAATCAGTCGTGATACAGCCTTGCGTTGGATTGCCACAAAGAATATGCCTGCTCATAAAATCGGGAAGAATTGGAAATTTAAGATTTCGGAAATTGACGAGTGGGTAAATAAAGGCCAAGCCGAGGAATAATAAGGAGCTTAAAATATGCTTAATTATGCGAATTTAAATGATATTGAATTTGAATATCTTTGTATGGATGTTTTGTCACAAATGCTTGGTGTTAAGTTGCAGAGATTTGGCCCCGGATGTGATGGAGGTATAGACCTTACTGATGATTCCTATCGCAAAAATATTGTAGTCCAGGTAAAACACTATATAAGAACTGATAATTCAGGATTGCTTAGAAGCCTTAGAGCTGAAATCGAAAAAGTAAATGAATTGAAGCCTAAGAAATATTATGTATGTTGCTCGAAGGAACTTACTCCTCCAGTCAAAGAACAAATTTATGCAATGTTTTCGGCGTACATGGAGTCTACTGCAAACATTATTTCACTTACTGAAATAGATGACTTTTTGTGTAGAGAAGAAAACGCAGAAATTCTGAGAAAGCACTTTAAATTATGGCTTGAATCTACTAACGTACTCACAAATATGCTTAATAATGATATTTTTTTGGATTGTGAATCGTTGCTTTGCAGCATAGTAGATGAACAAAAGTTGTTTGTAAAAACCATAGCTTTTGATAAGGCCATTAAAAGTTTAAGCAAAAACAATGTCTTGGTAATCGTAGGGGATCCTGGAGTTGGGAAAACAATTACCTCAAAAATGTTAGTTTTGCATTATGCCGCTCAAGGATACAGAGTGCGCTACACAACAGATGTATCCGATTTGGCATCATTGAAAAGAGCTCTTTCGGCATCTCGTGATACCAAAGAGGTAATCTTGTTAGATGATTGTTTCGGACAAGCATATTTTAGCATGAAGTCTACTCAAGAAACTGAGTTATTGTCGCTTGTAAGGCATGTGCATATGAATCCTAATAAGATTCTAATTTTAAACTCACGGGTTACGATCTACCGTGAAGCACAAGAGAGAACGCCCGATCTTGTGAGGAGTTTTAACAGTAAGGAATATAAGGTTTTTGTTCTAGATATGTCAAAGCTTTCGAAAGTAGAAAAAGCAAAAATATTCTATAACCATTTATATTTCAATAATTTGCCGGGATCGTTTCGTAACGCGATTAAAAGCAAAGGAAACTATCACAAGATAATCGAACATGCGAACTATAATCCTCGAATTATAGAATATATTTGCAACGAGCAGCGTTTGCAAAGTGTTTCAACAAAGGATTATATGAAGTTTGTGTTAGCCGCACTTGATAATCCACAGGAGGCATGGAAAAATGAATATGAAAGGAGACTTTCGCCGAGTGACAGGTTATTGATAACAACTATCTATTCGCTTACCAATACTACTATCTCATTGGACTTTGTCAAGAAATGCTATAATCATAGAATAATGAGTCTATCAGGTATTGATAGGAGTATTAATCAATTCGAGTCTTCATTAGGGAGATTAAATGGATCATTCATCAAAATCCTTGATGACAAAGGCAAGCAAATGCTATCTATAGCGAATCCCTCTATAAACGACTTTATTCGTGCTCATTTAGCAAGTAATGAACCTGAATATGCGGAATTACTCTCATCATGTATAAGTGTTGGGCAATTTAGAAAACTTTTGGATGATGCTTCATTTGCAGTGAAAATTGCAAATGCATTTGCGGATAAAAGTATTTTAACCTACTATTTTGAAGATGATTTTCAAAAAGCCGCGTATATAACTGAATATGTTTCAATGAAACGTATCTTAGACGAAGATTATTCTTTGTTTGTCAACACATATGTGAAAAGGTTTGAGACCGTAAATGTTTTTGATAAACACTCTGTTTGGGCAAGCATGATGATAGAAAGAGTCCTTGAAAAGGATTTTTGTCTGTTTTATAAAATCGATAAGATTGTTAAAGATTTCAAATCAATGGAAACTATTCTTGAAAGGTTTGAATTGCCTGATTTAGTTACTTACATTGAGTCGGTTGATTGGATAATGGTTGGAGAGATTCGTTTGGAATTCGTTTTAAGCATGACAAAATTGCTCAAAGAAGCTATTTCATTTTTCTTTGATACAGCTTCTATCGATAACTATGATATTAAAGTTGGTGATATAGTTGAAGATAGAAAATACCTGGACGAAGATGGGGGTCATATAGATGTTGATGGTGTTATAGAGGATATCGAAGATATTGTCAAAGGTAGTGTACGCGACGAAGTGGATGACTTGCTTTTTAGACTACCAAAAGATATCGTTGTAGATAAAGACTTCTTGACGGATTCAACCATTAGTGTTTGTGGAGTGGATAATCTTGTGAAGAACTATTTGCAAGATGATTATGATGATGAATATAGATACGATCGGTATTTTGAAAATGAAGAAATCGACTATATCTTTAAGAGGTAGGAATGAATATGAAAACAGAATTGTTGTTTATTTGGATTAATCAAGATGATCATGAGTGTTTTCATCCGATGGAATTCAATTTTTCTTCGGAATATGATATCCATTTTGACTTAGATAATCGTAC
Source organism: uncultured Lachnospiraceae bacterium (assembly GCA_964564225.1). Classification (GTDB taxonomy): domain Bacteria; phylum Bacillota; class Clostridia; order Oscillospirales; family CAG-272; genus RGIG1993. Next base: position 2,399 of record CAZMAF010000078.1, on the reverse strand, counting down.
GTTGATAGCAATAAAAAAAGATGGTATAAATGTTTTTAAGTCAAATAACTTGCTTAATCTATCTGCTATCATAGGTGAAAATGGAACAGGAAAAACGACTTTGCTACAATATTTAACATCGCTTTCAAGTTCCCCAATTCAAGAACCCACAAGAGATGAGTACTATGATCATCGCATTCAACAAAATGAGAAGAAGAAATTCATAGCAGTATATCTTGAAAACAATAATACCTTAAGGGTTTTAAACATTACAGACACTGCTGTTATTTTTGAAGGCTCTGAAGTAGCACCGTATACTCGTGACGATTTTATAGATGAAAATTATACGAGTAAAATTTCCCATATTTATTTGTCTAACAGCGAATATACGGAAAACAGAAATTTACGTTCTGAGGCAATCGATTACATAACTCTAACTAATGATACGATACAATCTGTTTTCGATACTTTCTATCGAAGGTTATTCCATTTGCCTGATACGGGATTCATTAGAAATAATGAGTTTAATGCTCTTCAGTCTATTCATTTGAAAAAAATGTCTCGGCAGCAGACGCAAATGATTTTGGATATAATATATCAAAACTATATTGCAAATAAACGTAAAGACTTTTGCGGCAAGAGGATTAAAAATATTAGTTTTTCAGTCGCAAGCGTATATAAGCTGATTCCTAATGGGGCTCAAGCATTGAATTATCAAACAGCATTTGCCAGTAAAGAATACCTGAATGAAGTATATACCAAGGCGGATCAAGAAATAGCGAAAATGCAAAGAGAAAAGCCGGTGGTATCTACTTGTCTTATAAATTTGGTTTTTGAATTGATATATTCATTTAATCAGTTTAGTCTCTCCGGTGAATCATTACCATGCAATGAAGTTTATTCACAATGCAAACGGTTTGTTGAAGCAATTCCCGATGCAGTAACTAAATCTTATTATGCAGATATTCTCGAAGAATTGGATTTTTTCTTTAACCTCTGTGATTCCGCAAATGTAAAAGACAATGGTTTGCCCGAAGGTGATTTGGCAAGGAAAGTTTATATCGAAACTGATATTACATCTATTCATAAGCTCTTTGAAATAATGCTTCGAAAGGGAAGCTCCTTTTTGATCAAGTATTTAAAGGTATATGACCTTGAGATGTCTTCCGGCGAGCGCGCCTTAATGAATTTTATGTCTCGAGTTTTATTTGCGTCGTTAATAGATAAGTTTATGCCGGAAAGTCAATTTAAGTTGCAGGATAATGTTTTGTTGTTAATTGATGAAATAGACCTATATCTTCATCCTGAATGGCAAAGAAGAATAATTTTTGAATTGATTGATGCAGTTAACAACCAGTTCCCGAATAAAACCTTCCAAATAATCATTTCAAGCCACTCTCCGATAGTTTTATCTGATATTCCCAGCGACAATACAACATATTTGATGCGAGAAAACGGATTGATTGCCCAACACAAAGACAAAACGCAGACATTTGGGGCAAACATTCACACGTTATATAAAGATGCATTTTTTATCAAAAACGGCTTGGCAATGGGAGAATATGCTCAAATTTATGTAAATAAGATTATTTATGATATTCGCAGCAACGAGTTTGATAAAGAGGATATTGAGAAGCGGATTATGATAATTGGCGAACCGGTTATACGCAAAAAATTATCTCAACTAATTAATGAACCTAAAACAATTGCAAAGGTTGATGCTTCGGAGCGTACACAAATTGTTGACTTTTTGAAAAGACAAAAAGCCGAAATCGAACGGCAAATAGCGATATTGGAAAGTGAGGGAGCAGGATGATTATAATCCCTAAAATTACGGATTCGCTAAAACAGGAATATAAGGAAGATACATTTAAGAGGGTTAAAACGTTTTTGAGTTCGGTCGTTTTGGATACGCACTATGGCAAAATAATAACATATTTATCTACTAACGGCACACTTGATGATACCAAAATAGAAAATCTGTTGTTGGGAGAAATAGAATGCTTAAGATCTGCGATTCAAGAAATAGGTCAAATTACTGATGACAATGTAAAAAATGCATTTGGTCAGTTATATGATAATTTCACAAAGCGAAAGTTTGGTAAATCATGGGCACAAAGAATTGGAGTGAAGATTTGTACATACTGTAATAGAAATTATATCTTTACTTTGAGAGATTCGGTAGATCGACCTCAATATGATCATTTCTTTCCCAAGTCTTTATATCCATATTTGGCACTATCTATGTATAATTTAATCCCATGTTGCGCTATTTGTAATATTGCAAAACATGATTTGGATACTTATGATAGTAGCATTTCGGAAGAAAACTTTATTTATCCATATAGAGATTCATATGGAGAACGGTTTAATTTTCAGATTACCAATGGAGATAATATTAATTCTTGGCTTGGAATTGC
>CAZMAF010000077.1:0-5480 GCA_964564225.1 uncultured Lachnospiraceae bacterium | reverse complement strand
GGGAGTCGCAAAAGCGACTCCCTCCGGGCGCGTCAGCTCAAGACGGAGAACCGTCCCCTGTCCTGCCCTGTCCTGCGGGGGAAGGCATTGGGTGCGCATAAAAACGGCGGGAGCCGCAAATGCGGTTCCCGCCGAATGGCTTAATTAGAGCGATTCTTTATCTTCCGGAGGGGACAACAGAACCGTCCCCTTGTCCCCGTTCGGGCAAGATTTCCACTGCTATCGTAGTAAAACAATAGTGCTGTTCCATCCTCATACGTCTGTTTAATTACCCTACCCTTTTTATCATAAGCATATTCTACACTATCATTATTGCCGTAGTCAAGTCGATCCAAGTCATAATTTCTATCACTGACTTCCTCTTCTGTATAAAGGTAAGAAGCCAGGGTTCGATTTCCCACTTTTATAGTACTTCTTTTAGAAAAATCAGCATATGTAAAACCATATTCCGTGCTGCCTGTTTCAATAGATGTCAGCAAATCATCTGTGTAGGTGTATTGCGCAATCAGACTGTATCCAGTGTTTGTTGTCGCACTCGCTCTAACTAGTCGGAATATATCATCATAGGTATAATTTGTCCTGGTTGTTTCTGTATCCTCCGGATACTGTACCCACAGCAGTGCATTCGTGTTTTCATCATAACCATACTCTGTTACTTTTCCGGCAGCATCTGTCGTAGACACCAAGCGATTGCCGTCATCCGAATACGCGGCACGAGAAATAATCTCTCCATCTGCAGAAACAACAGTGTTGTTACCATATTGATCATATACAAAACTGTATCGCAAACCCGTAGTCGTATTCATATAAATTAGATTGCGGTAAGGATCGTATGAATATCTCACCACAACACCAGTGGGAAGAATCTCTTTGGTCAGTTTGTTATCTATGTATTCATAAGTGGTAGTTTTCCTTTGTAGATCAACGACACTGATAATATTCCCATTCTCATCATACGTGTAACTGCTGCCATAGTTTTCCCTAAACAATTGAATCCCATCAAAATAGACAGTGTTAACATTATAGTTGTAAACCAGTTTAACTGTAACAGAAGTATACGCTTTCTGAGTTACGATTGGACAAGACACAGGACAAGGGGACGGTTCTGTTGTCCCCTGTCCTGTATCATTGCAAGTATATTGTACCTTATCATTGTTGCTATAGTCAAGTACAGAAAGGAACGGTTAAGGAACGGATTCTTCGCCGCTATGCGCCTCAGAATGACAGTGGTGGACGGAAGTTAAGCAAAAGGGAGTCGCAAAAGCGACTCCCTCGGGGTGTGTCAGTTCAAGACGGAGAACCATCCCCCGTCCTGCGGTAACTTGCTGTGCGCCATTTTAGCTGCTGCTTTTCATTAGGGTTCACGCAAATCGTCCCCTTGTCCCCCATGCTACCCTGCGCTACTGCGCTCAACAATTGTTTTTGTTAGAATATCTCGCTTTATAACCTCGACAACAATGTTGTTTTCCAACGCAAAACAGATAAGGTGAGCTTCTTGGGTAATATAGACCGGAACATAAAAACCACTGCCAATATCAGCATGGATTTCGCCCAGCGTTTCTTGTAACTCGTCTATACTCAAACCCACATACTGATTAATATCTTCATCCTTTATCAATTTCAACCCTTTGTTATTGTAGCTCTTTCTCTCCAGAGAAAACGTTACTGTTTTTGTTATTTTTCCATCTTCTTCAACAACCACTCTATAGGCATCATCGTTTTGAAAAACAGATAATGTGTTAAGGAAGATAAATGGTTTCTGCTGATTGTTCATCTTACTCATAGACTCACCTGATGTTTTATCCATTATTGTACAACCAGAAATAATCAATGCCACCATACTTAGTACAATCAGTATTCTTTTCATAATACCTCCTAATTTGGTCCAACTTCATAATAGCCCAGAAAGCCATCGTAAATCCCCCTATCGCAACTTCCAGGGTCAGTTATGATGTTCCCAGACGCATCCCAGCTTATTATGGGGGTTGAACCTGGCTTGTGCGACCATGTCCCATCGTCATTCCTTCTCCACCAATGGTAATCTGAACCGTCTGTAGCATATGCAAGGGCCACAACCCAATTCCCTGCCTTCGGAATATGATCTGCACTACCAACTTCTGTGTAATTAAGATTTAACACTTTGGCATCAGCGACAACTTTTGCGTTGATTGTTTTCTTTACACTTTCAGGGGTTCCTCTTAAATCCTTACCTGTAAGACCAGAACCAGAAAATTCACCAGGTTGAGGTTTTCTTGTAAATGGTTCATCTGTTCTTGGGTCTACTTCCAACTTCATTGCGTATGCATAACAATTAGCCTGATTGGAATACGGCGTTGTATTAGATGCTGACAAATTATTAGAAGAACATCCTGTTAGGATAACCGCACATACAGTTATCACAGCCAGAAACGCTAACCAAGAACAACCGGTAGGGTCAATTCTATTCACAGGGTTATTTCCACAATAGGCAAACATATTATTGCCTAGCAGTCCTTGCCCAGTAGTTGTAAAAGCATCCGCACTAATAAACCTACCCATCTCTGGGTCATAATATCTGCTTTGCAGGTAGTACAGTTCCGTCTCCTGGTCGTAGGCATAGCCACGGTAGCGCAGAGGATTCAGAACACCAAGGGTGTTTGCCATAGAGCCGGTACTGCTCAGCGGATTGCCCCAAGCGTCGTAGGCATAGGTCACAACGGCTGTGCCGGTGCTGTCCAAAATGGCAACTACATCGCCCTGAATGTTGGTGGCGTAGTAATAGGTAGTGCCGTTGTAATTCAGGGTCAGCGGTGTACCGGCTGCGTCATAAGTGAAGTACAGCGTATCCGAGCCTTTGGTCATCTGAGTCAGCTGAGAGCCATTGTAAACATAGGTATAGGTATCCGTGCCGTTGCTCTTTTGGGTTCTCAGTCCGTCAGCATTGTAGGTGAAGTTCCATGAAGTTGTGCCGTCAGACATAGACGCCAGCTGTCTGCCATGCTCCCAGCTATAAGTCCATGTGCCTTGGCTTTTTATATTGCCGATCTCGTCACTGTCTACACTTGTGCTGACCGTGGTGCCGTCAAGCTCCAGCACATAGCTATAACCGGTCAGCAGATCCCCCCAGCTTCCATCAGCGTAATTGTAGAAGCAGGTTTCCCAGGGTGCGAGGTGGACCTCATCCAGGTAATAGCACTCTATTTCGCTCAGGATGTTGCCCGCACTATCGTAACTCCACTTGTAACCAATACTTTCAACTGGATTTCCTGCCTGAATCAGCTGGTTCGCGGAATCATAGGTATAGTACCAGGTGCTGTTGCCATCATTGATAGAAGCAATGTTACCGTTGTCGTCGTAGGTATAGGTGTAGGTAACGGAATAACCATTAGCGGTGGTGGTGTAGGTAGCGATCTGGGCGCTGGTGGGGACATAGGTAAAGCTTTCCATCAGAACCACAGTATCGCCGTTTTTTGTGGTCTGGGTGGTCACTCTGCCAAAAGCATCGTAGGTATACTCCACGGTGATGCCATCGGTGGTGACACTCTTGACCCGGTTGTCATCATCGTAGGTGTAGCTGGTGGTGTGGTCAGTGCCGTTAATGGTCTCCACCTGCTGGGTCAGGTTGTTGAGGGTATCGTACTGGTATCCTACGGCATGGCTGTAGTCGGTGCCGGATTCTGCGTATTTCATCATCCGGTCAGTCAGGTCATAATAGTAGGTAGTTGTAACCCCGGTGGCAGAATCCGTCATCTTGGCAAGGGCACCGTTGTTGTCGTAGGAGTAAGATACGGTGTCGCCATCCTCGTAGGTCTGGGTCAACAGTCTGCCCTTATCATCGTAAGTATATTGTACCCTATCACCGTTGCCGTAGTCAAGTGCGGAAAGGTAACGATTTGCGTCATTTGTGTAAGAATAGGTGGCAAGGGGTTGATTTCCTATCTTCACGCTCTGGCGCAGACCGAAGTTTCCGTAGGTGAAGCTGTAGGTGGTGCTGGGGGTCTGGATGGCTGTCAGCTGATCTTCCGCATCATAGGTATAGGTTGCGGACAGGTTCTTCCCAGTGTCTGTTGTACAGGCGGCTTGTGCCAGACGGTACATGCTGTCGTAGCTATACTCCGTCCGGGTGGCTTCTGTGTCCTCCGGGTACTGGACCCATTCCAGAACGTTGGTATCGGCATTGTAATTGTAAGTGGTCACCTTGCCCAGGGCATCGGTGGTAGATACCAGGCGGTTGCCGTCGGTGGAGTAAGTGGCGGTGCTGGTCATGGTATTTCCGCCGCTGGTGATGGACACAGCGGTATTGTTGCCGTAGGCATCGTAGGTGAAGTTGTAGACCAGACCTTCCTGGGTGGTGGCAGTTTTCACATTGTGATAGCTGTCGTAGGTGTAGGTCATTTTGGCTTTGCCGTTTTGGATGACCTTGGTCAGATCGTTATTGGTGTACTCGTAGGTGGTAGTCTGCTTTTGCAGATCCGTCACAGACTTCACATTGCCGTCGGCATCGTAGGTATAGCTGGTGCCAAATTCTTCCTTGAACAGTTGGATGCCGTCGAAGTAAGCAGTGTTGGCATTATACGTATACATCACCGACACCTTCATGGATGTGTACGCCTGATCCGCAATCACAGGTGCCGCAACATATTGCCAACGGTTTTGACTGTCTGCGTCCGGATTAAAGGAAGCGGTTCGTGTCGTTGTGGTGCCGTCAACATTGTAAAACGTCGCTTTCAGGCAAAATTCCCGGTTGCCTGTCAGCGATACCGAATCCGCCTTTGCCCAGCCGGCAAGGATATAGGTATCTCCGGCACTGCCGCTGACCTGCACAGTTTGACTCAAGCCTTTAGGCTTATCGTATTCGCCGGTGATCTGGTGCACATTTGTATTGAGCTGGGGTGCCGCGGATGTGCCGTGAACAACTACGTCCGTAGAAGTGAGGTAAGGTCGGCCCCAGTAGGTCGCACTGCTGAAATCTCCGTGCTGTATCAGGTTATACCGGCTGGCAGTGGGTGCGCATTCCAGTTGCGCACAGTCATAATACGCGCGTGTCCCCGGTTCTGCCCACATCAGAGCACTTACCGTCACCGCTTCAGATGTTGTGTTGGTATAGGTTGTTTGGAGTCGGGTCCAATTACCGCTTCCTTCCAAAATATCACTGGTTGTATTCCCTGCCAGATTCCCGCTGGGGGACAGGATAATGTGGGTAGATCCGGCTTCAGGTTTAACATAGACAGAGAATGTATACGATTTCTTCGGTTGTGCTGTAAAGATACATGGGCGTATATACGCACTCTCTGCTGTTGAAAGGTACAGAGATTGGTTGCCGCTGTATGCCTCTGCCGTCGAGAAAGTGTTTTCTGCTGTCGCAGACGAGCAGTATCTTTCAAGACTGTTTTCAAAACTACTGTCGCTAACCATATTGACAACCGTGTTTTGCAGCTTGGAGGACAGGGTCAGCTGGTTGGTTTTGGTGGTTTGGTCGTCCGTGTTCCGGGCGTACTGGG
>CAZMAF010000076.1:0-5595 GCA_964564225.1 uncultured Lachnospiraceae bacterium | reverse complement strand
TGATGGGAATCGAACCCACGCGACCAGCTTGGAAGGCTGGAGTTCTACCATTGAACTACACCCGCATCTTCAGACTGCCTTGATATCATATCACATTGTTTTCGCTTTGTCAATACCCAATTTCAATTTTTTTCTTTTTTTCAATTTTTTTCTTTTTTTCTTCACTTATTTTCTTTCATATACAAATAGAACAGCAGGAGTATGATATACGACTGATCGTCCCGCCCGATAATACCGTGCGCACAAAATTCCCGATAAAGCTCGCTCTCCTCACCAAGTAAATTATTTCTGATCCAAGTACCCAAACCGTAAAAATAAAAATAACGCTCCTCGTACTCAAACCCCGAAACATCCGCTTTTTTTAACATATCTTCCATTTTTGGAAAATGTCTGCTTATTTTGTCAACCAATTTCACAAAAATACCTCGTTTTACGTTTTTCAAGCGTATTTTATCACAAATAATATGTTATTGTCAAGTAAAATACGCTATATTAACGTGAGGAATTATGCGAAAGATTCACTACGAGAATAACAAAAATGTCGTCAGCGAGACGATTCGAACCAAACGCCTTACACTGCACCTGACGCAGAGCGAGCTTGCCGCCCGTATGCAGACGCTCGGCTGTCAGATTGACCAACAGATGATATCGAAGATCGAGCATAATACCCGCTTCGTTACAGACTACGAACTCGTCCTTTTTGCCAAAGCGCTGAAGACGTCGCCCGACAGTCTCCTTGAAGATTTTATGAAATCCATCAATATCTGAACGCCCTTCGGGCGCCGTATTACCGTGAATACGGTAATACGGCGCTTTTTATCATTTCTCGAAAATTCCCACCAAAGAATTTTCAAAAAGAATTGATTTTCCGAACAATCTATGATATAATTTTAGTGCATGAGCATTTTTACCAAAAAAAGACGGCTTATGCAAGAAAGAAGGTACTCTCAATGGAATCAAGACCGCTCGCGGACCTGATGCGCCCCAAAGACTTTTGCGAAATTGCGGGGCAAAAGCACCTGTTCGGCAAAAACGGTACGATCACCAATATGGTGGCGCGCGGATATCTTACGAATATGATCTTCTTCGGACCTCCCGGCACGGGTAAGACTACGGCAGCAAATATCATTGCCGAAAAAAGCGGTATGAAGATCCACCGTCTGAATGCCACGAACGCCTCGCTTGCCGACGTCAAGGCGGTCATCACCGAAAGCGCAAGCTTGTTCAATGCCAACGGCACGCTGCTCTATCTCGACGAAATTCAGTATTTTAATAAAAAGCAACAGCAATCGCTTCTCGAATTTATCGAAAGCGGTCAGATCACCCTGATCGCCTCAACAACCGAAAATCCGTATATGTACGTTTACAATGCCATTCTCTCACGCTCGGCAGTCTTTGAATTCAAACCCGTAAAACCCCAAGAAATGTTGCCTCGCATCAAAGCTGCTCTCTCACTTTTAAACGAACGTGAAGGCAGTGCAAAAGTGCTTGAGGACGGTCTTGCCATACAGCTTGCCTCTGCCGCCTGCGGCGATCTGCGGCGTGCGATGAACCTTCTTGAAAACGCCTTTTATGCCTCAGACGACACGATCACCGAAGATACCCTGCGCGAATTTGCAGGCAAAACGGTAGGCAATTTCGACAAGGACGGTACGATGCATTACGACCTCGTTTCCGCCTTACAGAAATCGGTCAGAGGCTCTGACCCCGACGCCGCCGTTTTCTACCTCGCCAAGCTTCTCGAAGGAGGCGACCTCATCGGCGCTTGCCGCCGTATTACCCAGATGGCAAACGAAGATATCGGTCTTGCCTATCCGATGGCGGCGGTCATTACCGATGCTTGCGTAAATTCCGCCCTCCGTCTCGGTATGCCCGAAGCAGCAGCACCCCTCTCAAACTGCATCGTTATGCTCGCTACCGCGCCCAAATCCAACAGTGCGATGGAGGCGTATTTTGCCGCCAAAGCCGCAATCGACGCAGGCAAAGGGCAAAAAATCCCCTCTCACCTTCGTCAGACAGAGCGCTTTACGGGCTACAAATACCCACACGAGTACCCGAATCATTGGGTTGATCAGCAGTACCTGCCAGACGATCTCAAAAACGAGCATTTCTACCGCTATGGCGAAAACAAGACCGAACAGGCAGCGAAGGAGTATTGGAATAAAATTAAAAATAAATAAATGACTCTAAAAAGGAGCCGGAATTATGAACGAAACGATGACCCCAAAAGAACAGAAGCTCACCAAAAAAGAAGCGAAACGCCTGAAAAGAAAGAAGAAAAAGGAAGGCAGACGAGTCAAAACCGTCCTGCCGATGAACGCCTTTCAACCCTTCATTATGAAGAAACGCAACGACGCCTGCAATTTCTTTGCCGACGAATTCAACGTCTCTGCTGCCGAGGATTACATCTACCAAAAACGCAGTGAAGGGCTTAAAGGCTTTGGTATGATGCACTTGTTCGTTGCCGCCTACGTCAGAACCGTCGCCGAAATTCCCGGTGTCAACCGTTTTATCCGCGGTCAGCGTATTATGGCAAGAAACAGTATTGAAATTATGCTCACCATCAAGCGCGAAATGAAGCTCAACATCGGTGAAACCATTGTAAAATTTGTCCCCGAACCGCATTACACTGCCGAAGAGACCTTCCGTGAAATGGAAGCCAAAATCGCCGAGGCACTGGCAAATACCGACTCCTCTTTTGACAAAACCGCAGCTTTCTTCGCAAAAATGCCCCGCTTTTTACTGCGCGGTGCCGTACATCTTTTACATTTTCTTGATTATTACGGACTTTTACCGCGTTTTCTTACGAAGATCAGCCCCTTTCACGGCTCGCTCTTTATCACCTCAATGGGATCGCTGGGCATTCCGCCGATCTATCACCACATCTATAACTTCGGCAACGTACCGCTTTTTTTGTCCTTTGGTAAAATAGAAAAGAAAAACGAGTTACAGCTTGACGGCACGGTAAAACAGCGCCGCTATATACCTCTGAAGGTCGTATGTGACGAACGAATCTGCGACGGTCACCACTATGCAACCTTCTTCAAAACGATACGTAACTATTTCCTGCACCCCGAACTGCTCAACGTACCTCCCGCCGAGGTCAAGGAAGACATCCGATAAACGTTTCCGCATACGCGGTCACGATATAAAGCAATCATTTTTATAAATACAATGAAACCAAGAAAGGATTTACGCCATGAACTATCTCAAAGAACGAATCGGTCAGGTGCTGAATAAACTGCAACACCGTATCATCATCGACACCGAAAAAATCGAAGCTCTCGAAGTATGTACCTGCGACTACAAAGGACTTTCAAACACCCCTCCCGTCAATGCAGAATGGAAACCTTTTCAATGGGGAGAAACCTTCGGCGGCACGCACGAATGGCACGGTTGGTTTCGTACCACCGTCAAAATTCCCGAAAGAATGCTCGGCAAACATATCGAGCTGAAAAACTGGGTATCGCGTGGCAATCCTCAGGTTCTGACCTACATCAACGGCAAGACGGTCCAAGGAAGCGACAGCAACCACATCGACTTTCCGCTTGAAGAAGGTCTTACCGAATTTGAGCTTCTTACCTATATGTATATCGGCTATAATTCCTCCGTTTCGGAATACTGCCCCGAACTTCACGTGATTGACACCGACACAAGAAAGCTTTATTGGGATATCCGCGTTCCTTACGACGTCATGTGCTACACCAAGGAAGGAAGCTACGACTATTGCCGTATCCGCACTGCCTTAAACGAGGCGATCAACCTCATCGATCTCCGCACCGAAGGCACGGAGGAATACAAAGCATCGGTACTTGCTGCCATCAAGTATCTCGAAGAAAACTTCTATAACGGCATATGCGGTCCCCAGGAAGCCAACGTCGTTTGTATCGGTCACACCCATATCGATATCGCTTGGCTCTGGCCTCTGCGCCAGACGAGAGAAAAAGCTCAGCGCTCCTTCTCCACCGTCGTCAACATGATGAAGGAATTTCCCGAATATAAATTCATGTCCAGCCAGCCCCAGCTCTATAAATTTGTCAAGGAAGACGACCCCGCGCTCTACGAAGAAATCAAAAAACTCGTCGCAGAGGGCAGATGGGAAGTTGAGGGCGCTATGTGGCTCGAAGCCGACTGTAATCTCACCTCGGGTGAATCGCTCGTCCGTCAGGTACTCTTCGGCAAACGCTTTATAAAAGAAGAATTCGGCAAGGATTCAAACGTCCTCTGGCTGCCCGACGTATTCGGCTACTCCGCCGCACTTCCTCAGATCCTGAAAAAAGCGGGCGTTACGCGCTTTGTCACCTCAAAAATTTCTTGGAACGAAACCAATATGCTTCCCTGCGACGTCTTCAAATGGTACGGCATCGACGGCACGGAGATCTTTTCCTACTTCCTGACCGCTCAGGATTTCACAGGCAAAGACCCCACCAACGGCACGACCTATAACGCCAAGATCACACCCAAGCAGATCCGCGGCACGTGGGAACGCTTCCAGCAAAAGGATATTGCCAACGAAACCATTTCGACCTTCGGCTTCGGTGACGGCGGCGGCGGACCGACGAGAGAAATGCTCGAAACCGGTCTTCGTCTCGAAAAAGGCGTACCCGGTTGCCCCACCGTTTCCTTTGAATTTGCAGGCAACTTCCTCGACAGACTCGAAGCAAAAACCGCTGACAGCCGCTTTTTACCCAAGTGGGTTGGCGAGCTCTATCTCGAATATCACAGAGGTACGTACACCTCGATTGCAAAAAACAAGCTGAAAAACCGCCGCTCCGAATTTCTCTATCAGAACGCAGAACTGATCTCGTCGATCGGCAAGGCATATCTCGGCGGAAGCTATCCTCAGAACGTCCTGAATGACGGTTGGGAAAAAATTCTTCTTCTTCAGTTCCACGACATTATTCCCGGCTCGTCAATCAAAGAAGTTTACGACGACTCCGATCTGATCTACGCCGAGCTGATGACCGCCGGTCAGACCATTGTGGACGAAGGCATCAGGGCGATTGCCGAAAACGTCGATACCAAGGGCACGCTCGTCTTCAATCCCAACGCCTTCACGGCAAGCGGCACGGTTGAAACCGAAGCCGGCGCGGCTTACGTCAAAAATATCCCCGCGAAAGGCTGGGCAGTCGTTGATACCCTTTCCACCGCATGCGCTGTTACCGCCTGCCTTGAATGCCGCAAGCTCGAAAACGAGTTTGTTCGCGTTCTCTTTGACGAAAACTTCGAGATCACTTCGATCTATGACAAGAAAGCTGAGCGCGAAATCATTCCCGCAGGCGAAAAGGCGAATACCCTCGTCGCTTACGAGGATATCCCGAGAGCGTGGGATGCTTGGGAAATCACCAACTACTACACCGAAAAGAGCTGGCCGATCAGCGAAGTTACAGCTGTTGAACTCTACGAGTGCGGCGCAAAGCGCGGTTTCAGAATCACCCGCCCCTTCCAGAACAGCACCATCGAACAGATCATCACCCTGACCGACTACGATACCGTCGTAACCTTCGACACCACGGCAGATTGGAAAAACGACCACCTGCTCGTGCGCACCGCATTCCCCACAACCTTCAACACCGATAAGGCGACCTACGAAAT
>CAZMAF010000075.1:0-5662 GCA_964564225.1 uncultured Lachnospiraceae bacterium | reverse complement strand
CTGAAAAGATTACAGAAAACGCAAAGATGAAAGCGCTCAGAGAAGCGCTTGATGCAGCATTCACAACGCAAAAAGAACAGGGGATTCCGGAAAAGGTTGTTATTTTTACAGAATCAAAGCGTACGCAGAAATATATCCGCGAGGAACTCGTTTCTTGTGGATACGATGAAGAAGATATTGTTCTCTTCAACGGTGACAACAACGACGAAAGAACCAAGGAAATATACAGAGTATATCGCATTAAGAATCACGGTGGAGTAAAATACAGCACATCCGTTGAGATGAAACACGCCATTGTTGACTACTTTGAGCACAACGCGAAGATTCTTATTCTTACCGATGCCGGTAGTGAAGGTTTGAACCTTCAGTTCTGCAATTCGATTATTAACTATGACCTGCCTTGGAACCCGATGAAAATCGAGCAGAGAATTGGTCGTTGCCATCGTTATGGTCAGCAAAACACAGTAGTCGCTCTCAACCTGTTAAACGCAAGTAATGCAGCGGATCAGCGTGTTTACGATATCCTTTCTAACAAGCTTGAGTTGTTTAATAGCGTCTTCGGATCGTCGGATATCGCGCTCGGAGTGCTTGAATCCGGAATGAACTTTGAGCAGGAGATTTTGAAAATCTATCAAGAATGCAAATCTTCTGGTGATATCAAGAGAGCATTCGATAAATTCGTTAGAAAACTCGAAACTTCGCGTAATAAGCGTGCGGTTGAACTGAGAAGCATCTTGCTCTCGAGAACCAGTGAAGAGAAGTGCTCAGACCTTGACGAGACTAAGGCAGAGATCGATACATACTTATCTCAAGTGGCGTACTGGGATAACATCGAAGATGAGGATATTCCGATTGATCCCGAGAACTACTGGCAAACGCCAGAGTGGGGCATGAAAACCTTTGGCTCGCATGGTTATCTGTTCATAGGTATGCTGGCAAACCAGAGCAAGCTTCTGTTTCCGGTACTATTGGTGTGCGATGAGGACGGCAACTATATTGATTTTGATGAGAACGAGCTGCTCCCCGAAATCGAGAAAATTGATGATACTGAAATATTCAATTACAAGCTTTCGGATGATGAGCATGATAAAATTCTCGGTATATATGACCGTTTGACTGCGGAAATGATTGCCAAGTACACCGCAGAAAACGCACCGTTGATATCCTATCAGAAGCACAAGATAGATAACTGGGTGGAAGTGCAGATCGAGCAGCTGAATATTCAGATAGCTGAAATGGCGGAGGAAATCAGCGAGATCATTGATCGCGCAAACAGGTCTACAAAGTTCTACGAAAAGGTAGATTTGAAAAAAGAAGCAGAAACTAAAATGAAAACTCTTACAAAATACCAGGAAGAGTTTCACAAGAAGGTATCTGCTATCCGCGAAGAAGGACAAGCCGAGATCGAAGCTTTCAATAAACAGTTCGAGGTCGATCCTATTTTGTGGATAAGAATAGTATTGAAGTTTTAAGGAGTAGTTATGGCTAAAAGTAAACTTATAAAAGAACTAGCCAATGGAAAAGTGGATCTAGCAACAGCTTTTAATAGATTGTTAATCATAGCTAATGATATCGAAAATGAAGAACTTGAGTTGTGGGCGGAAAATGAATTGAACGGTTATCAAAATTTCGAGGATTTGCCGGAATACAGAATAATTAATGCTCCGAATCTCCAATACACAGGAATAAATGGCGGATTTAAAGTGACCAACGTTCCTCTGCCACATAACTACTTATCCTCTAAAACGATAGAGGTGGTAACAAGAGTCGGAATTTTCGAAGGCATTAAGGAAGTTGAAAAGTATTCGCAGCTAACCGAGTCTGTTTATCGCGATATGACTTCTCTTGCTGGAGAGGTGCTAGAAAGAACTGGATATGTTCGGTGTGTTTCTATAAAACAAATGATCAACACTCAACAATACACCGGAGTATTGAGTAATATTCAAACCAAGCTCATTAGAATTTTACTGAAAATAGATAAAGAGTATGGAAATTTTGACGAGTTAGATGTTGCAATTACAGACAAAACGCCAGAAGAATTGAGAACTATCAATATACAAATTAATAAGCTTATTTATGGTGACAATTCTATAAAAATTGGAGACAACAACAAGATTGACAAAAGTAAAATTGGAACAGGTGGATAAAGATGGCACAAAGTTTTATTGCGGGTGGAACTAATTACAGTGAGCAAAGTATAAATGACATAAAAAACGATATTGAATCTTGGATATCGCTCTGCAGAAGGATAAAAGCGCTTTTTGGAAATACGATTGAAGAGTTGAAGGAGCAAAATTACTGGGATCAAAATGTGGCCACAAATTTTAAAGCATTTTGCTATAGTGTGCCACAGATATGTGATACGTTTTGCTCGGATTTTGAAATTATTCTTAAAGCTATAGAAGATGACAAGATCACTTCTCGAGAGATTGCATTAATGAGAAACATATATAAGGTTTCTGTCGAAAACGAAGAATATAGCTGGAAATCATTCAAAGGTCAAGATGGTGGATATAGGTGGCATGATTATGGAAATCCCCTGTTTGAAAAAGTAGAAGAGCTTTATGGGCGAGGTAGAGATTTTTTCGTAACATTACGAGATGTAAGCAATGCAGTTGCAAGAATGGAGGACTATATGAAGAAAGAAAAAACAGTTATTGATAACAGTGTGCATACGGATAATAGCATAACAATAGGAGATGGCAACAAAATCAAAAAAAGTGTTGTTGGAAATGGCAACACCATGGAAACACCTAAAAAAGAGAGTTCATTTTGGGAAAAATTCGGTTTGCCACTGGTTATTACTATTATAGGTGGCGTGGCAGTAGCGGCTCTTTGTATTTGGCTTGGATTAAAATAAAGGGGTTACAAAAATGCAAAAAACAGGAAAGTTAGAATTAACGTGGGTTGGCAAGTACGATGAAGTTGCCGTTGAACCGCGTATATTGATAGAAGATCCAAGTAAGTCCTATGGTGATCCAAATAGCGAAAATATGCTTATTCATGGTGATAACCTAATTGCATTGCAGGCATTACAACAGGATTATGCAGGGAAGATAAAGTGCATTTACATTGATCCTCCATACAACACCGGTAGTGCATTTGAGTATTACGATGACGGGCTGGAGCATAGTGTGTGGTTATCAATGATGAAACCTAGACTGCAGTTATTATATTCTCTTTTGCGCGATGATGGCTATATTTTTGTTCAGATTGATGACAATGAACATGCTTATTTAAAAATCTTAATGGACGAGGTGTTTGGAAGAAATAATTTTGTTAATGAAATCATCTGGAAACGAAAAGGGGGAAGTGTTAATCCTAGTGTGAAATTGAACAACAATGTAGACTATATTCTGTTGTATCAAAAAAGCAACAAAGCAGCCATAAATTTGATATACACCTTAGATGATGAGGATACGCAACGCTATATAAAAGAAAGATTTACTAGTGTAGATGAGAATGGAAGAAGGTATCAAGCTAGTCCGATTATTAGCCCCTCGTATAGCCCGTCATTAATATACGATTATAAGGGATATAAGTCGCCGCCTAATGGTTGGTCGTTGTCTAGAGAAAAAATGGAAGAGTTTGATCGCGAGGGACGGCTATACTTTCCTGCTGACAAAACAAAAAGAATAAGACGGAAACAATTTTTGGACGAATATAAAGGGCAACCAATAGGTAATCTTTGGACGGACATATACGTTATAAATTCTATGTCAAATGAGAGAACGGGATTTGATGGTGGACAAAAACCAGAAAAATTAATAGAGCGTGTTCTACAATTAGCAACTAATCCCGGTGATATAGTTTTGGATTCCTTTTTGGGGTCAGGAACTACGGCAGCTGTCGCGCACAAGATGGGCAGAAAGTATATCGGTGTAGAAATGGGAGACCACTGTTATACACATTGTAAAGTTAGACTTGATAAGGTTGTTGATGGGGAACAAGGTGGTATCTCAAAGTCCGTTACTTGGCAAGGCGGCGGTGGATATAAATTCTATGAGCTTGCCCCCAGCTTGCTTGTTAAGAATCCTGTGTTGCCTGTATATCAGATCAATCCCGAATATACCTTTGAGATGCTTTGTGAAGCTATCTGCAAGATTGAGGGCTTCCGATACAAAGTTGATGGTGTATATCACGGATATTCCTCTGAAAAGAGATTTATCCATATCACAAAAGAGTTCATAAATGCCGAATATATCAAGACAGTAGCAGCTACACTTGGCGAAGACCAATCCCTCTTGATTTATGGTACAAAAATTCAGTCAGGACTTAGACTTCCTGACAATATCGAAGTTAAGAAAATCCCGAAGGATCTTCTTGAAAAATGCACATTTGAAAGTGAGGTAAGATAATATGGCAGATATGGTTAATAAAATCGGCTATGCCATGAGTTTGCGCGATCCGCAAAAAGAAGCGCTCTCATATCTTGCCGCAATTTCTGAAAATTGCGATTACCAAAAGCAGAACAAAGGTGAAATCGAAGCGATTGCAACAGAACACTGCGAAGGTGGACAAACCATCAAGGTCGCAAAGAAATTTGATTTTCCGTCCTTCTGTTTTGATATGGCAACCGGTATTGGTAAAACTCGCCTTATGGGTGCAGCTATCTACTACCTTTACAAGACTAAGGGATACCGGCACTTCTTCATCTTAGCGCCAGGGAATACAATCTATGATAAGCTTCGTAAGGAAGCGCATCCTAGCCATCCTAAGTACATATTCAAAGGACTTGAGGCGGAGATGGGTGTTCCGCGTGTGTTTGATGGCGAGAACTATACGCAGTACCGCCAGCAACAGATTGAGATAGAGAAGACCTCGAAGATACAGCTCTTTATCTTCAACATCAGCAAGATTTTCACTCGTGGTGATGTTCAGTTTAAGTTCCATAAGTTCCAGGAAATGCTTGGAGCTTCCTTTGCTGATATTCTCGCAGGATTTGACGATCTCGTTATTTGCATGGACGAGGCGCATCGTTATTATGCACCTCAGTCGATGAAGGCAATCAACTACTTGAAGCCTGTTCTTGGCCTTGAGTTTACTGCAACGCCTAAAGATACGAACAGAAATATCATCTACACCTACGACCTAGCAAAAGGTGCAGGCAAGTATTTGAAGATTCCTGTTGTTATGGGTAGAACCAACATGGCTGGATATTCTGCAGAAGACATTGAAGAGATGAAGATAAAAGATGGTCTTGCTCTTCACGAAAATCGAAAGAACGTTGTTCGTCAGTATTGTGCAGATAATGGTCTCGAATACGTGAAGCCTATCGTGCTTATTGCATGTAAGGACACTGAGCACGCAAAGAAGGTTCGTGCACTGATAGACAGCGATGCTTTCTCTGGCGGTAAGTATCGTGGCAAAGTTATTGAAATTCACTCCAATATGACCGGGGAAGAGAGTGAAGAGAACATCAAGAAACTGCTTTCTATCGAGAGCAACCAAAATCCGATAGAGATAGTTTTGCACGTTTACAAGCTCAAAGAGGGCTGGGATGTAAACAATCTCTTTACAATTATCCCTCTCAATGCAGCAAAAAGTGATATTCTTGCGCTTCAAACGATTGGTCGCGGTCTTAGACTTCCGTTTGGTTTCATAACTGGAAATGAGGATATCGATACACTTGACATCGTTGCTCACGATCACTATCGCGAGC
>CAZMAF010000074.1:0-5672 GCA_964564225.1 uncultured Lachnospiraceae bacterium | reverse complement strand
GGTACAGGTATTCCAGAGGATATGATCAAGCAAGCAATCTCGCTCGGCGTTTCCAAAATCAACGTCAATACCGAATGCCAGCTCGCGTTCCAGGAAGCTACTCGAGCATATATCGAAGCAGGCAAAGACCTCCAGGGTAAAGGCTTCGACCCCAGAAAGCTTCTCGCTCCCGGTTTTGAAGCAATCAAAAAGACCATCAAAGAAAAAATGGAGCTGTTCGGCTCGATCAATAAGGCGTAACATAAAAGACACCCATACTCAATCGGTATGGGTGTCTTTTTTTAAATAAAATGATGAGATACAGTAAAAATCTCTGCTAACTCAATTTCGGACGTACTAAATTTAACGGGGGCCGTTTCAAATTGTTAATGCTATGAAACAGCCCCTTTTGATGTTGTGATTATTGAATTGATTTTTTCCAGCAAGCGTGACACATTGCGATATAAGTATCGTTACCACCCAACAACACCTGACTACCTTCTGTTACAGTGTTACCATTTTCATCAAGCCTCGCATTAACGATAGCTTTATTACCGCAAGAACAAATCGTTTTAATTTCCGAGATGGAATCAGCCACTTCAAAAAGCCGTCTGCTTCCCTCAAAAAGAAACGTCAGAAAGTCGGTTCGAAGACCGAAACATAAAACAGGAATATTCAGATAATCAACAATGCGCCGTAAAGCATCAATTTGTTCGGATTTGAAAAACTGGCATTCATCAGCGATAATTACGTCACAATCGTTATGCTTTAAAAACTCATCGTATATGTCACAATCAGGCGTAATAATATCAGCATGAGCTTCAAGCCCAATACGAGATTTTACCGTATCCTGACCGTCGCGGGTATCAATTGACGGCTTAATTAACCATACCTTCATACCGCGCTCTTCATAGTTAAACTTGGTAATCAACGCATTTGCAGTTTTGCTCGATCCCATCGCACCGTATTTAAAATACAACTTCGCCATACCGTTTCCCTTCTAAGATGCTTTTACTTTTTTGTCTTAGACTTGCGCTTGAAAATTTGTTTTCTGAAAAGAATAATATTCATTACCAAAAACGCAATAAATACAATAATCAGAGTAAGACCGGGAGCTTTCGGTGCAAATGACGCCAAAAACATTAACGGAAATCCGAATACAATTGCGGGAAAATTCTGATATACAAGATTATCCGATGCAGGAGATTTAAATTCTCCGTCAATTTCACGAAGCAAAATAATACCCGTACTTGCCGTGCCAGTCAACATACCGTACATTGCAAGGAATTGCTCCTCGCGATATTCGGGAAACAGTACTCTCGAAACAAAATAGTTATAAACGTAAGTAATAACCAAGCCGACCACGCCGAGTATCAGAATAATGCCCCAGTACTGCTGAATCGTACTGAAACGGATTGCGGCAATACCTGCAACGACCATAATATCAAAGAAAAAATTACTGACTCGTGTCATTAAAAAGTCATTCGTGTATTCTTTCTTGATCCATTTTCTATTATAGGCAAAATTCATTACCGCTTTGATAAGCGTAGCAGATAATACGCCAAGCAGAAAATTAAAGCCGTAAATAACCGCTCGCATACCCGGAAGTAATGTGCCAAGTCCAAGCATTAAAAGATAGGCAACAAAATAAGCAAGTGCGATCAATGACATCTGAATCGTCAGCTTATCAATGCTTTCCTGCATTGGAATTTCATTATCCCTTTCGATCTGAGATAGCGTAAGTGGTTTTTCCTTCGTGTCAATTGCCTTGATCTTACCTTTGTACTTTAAAATGTTCAAATGAATTACACCGCCAACACTTGCGGAAATAAAGCCGAGCGCCGCTATTGCAAGTCCGAAGCTCTTACCGCCGGCAAAGCCCTCGCTCTCATACATCATGCCGTAATTCATCGCCTGCCCCGTTCCCTGTCCGTAACCAAAAGGCAGGATCATTCCTGAAGCTGTAAAGAATTCCTTGATAAAAAATCCCGCAACAATCGTAATGGCGAGTCCGAAAACAGCTTGCAAAAGATAAGTTGAAACAGTTGTAACACCGGTATTAAAAATTTCTTCGGTACGTTTCTTCGTCATTTTCCCGCCGGAACGTTTGAACGTAGAAGCGACAAATCCAAGTGCAAGCGTATGGTATGTGATCATTTCAAGCATTGAAGTGCCGCTTGAAGCAAATAAAACCGTATCAAACATGATCTCTCCGGTAATCGCTTTATAAACACAGGCAACGATCACAATCAATACTCCCGCAAGAACGGAAGTCGGAATCAGCGAAGCCTTTAATAATTTAGAATTTCGTTTCAAAACATTAGCCAGCAGCAAAGAGATTAAGAGTACGGCAAATACCGCAAAAAACCCCCAAACGTTAGATTCCCAAAAATTTTCCATTTATACCTCCCGACATTTGATTGCTATAACGATAAAACAAATTAACGTATTTCAATGCGTTAAAATGCTTATCACCCTTTAATTGATAAACCTTGTCTTTAATGTAAATATTCGCTTTGTTGCGTCCCAAAACGGTAACTGTTGAGATTTCGTTAAACGCCAGAGTCTTTGGCTCATCTCCGCCGTCATCTATCACGATGCGGTCGCCATAAAGATCGATCGAAGCGAACTTGCAAAGCCGGTATTTCTTTTTATAAAGAACAACCTCGTAAAGCGATGCCACATCCGAAAAAAGCGGTGTATCTACCTTTTCTGTGAGATCGAGCGTATTGACATATTCCTTTTGATATTCATACCAATTGTTGACAAACGTAAAAGGAAACTCATAACCAATGCCTGTCAGACGTTTATCAATACCATACTCAACCGATTTCATACAGCTCTGACAGGTAATCTCATTCTTATGACTTTTAAAGACAGAAAGTCCGCAATCGGGACAAACATACATTGCTCTGTCAAGATACTCCGCACGGCGTTTGGAGCGATACGTGCCATCCGCCACAGCTTCATTCACGTAAAGACCGTCTCGAATAAGCTCAAACAATTCCTCATTGGTCATAGACTCGTATTCTTCAGGCTCTATCACTCGCGAAACGTATGCGCGCATCTTACCCTTTCTGACTTTATCGCTCCATCTCGGTTCAACGCCATATCCACCTTCAATACGGAATAGCGCGATAGGCAAACACATTTTTTTGGCAAGTGAAGCAATGGTCGGCGCCATATACTCGGTTTTACCGCTATACGTACGATTTCCTTCGGGAGCGATTGCAATCGATCCCCCTTCCTTGGCAACACGAATACAAGTCATTACTGCTGCAATATCCGTCGTTTGTTTTTTGATTGGGATCGGAGCAACAAGATATTTAATGACAGAAGAAACAAACCCGAGCGAAAAAATATCTTCAGTTGCCATATAATATATCGTCTTTAAAAAGGACATTCCAACAAAGAACTGATCAAAAGGGGTCTGATGATTTAAAAGAATTAAATAATTTCGATTTTTGTTTCCCTTAAAGCGTTCGATTTTGATGCCATATTTGATACGCGCCCAAGGATACAGGATAGGAAACAAACACGAAGAAACGATGCGATGTCTGAATTTTATCCAATTTTTACGTTTTGTTTTTCTTTTATTTTTCATGATATTACCCCAAAACACTGATTGTTAACAGAACCATCTGAATTATAACATAAAAAAATCAAAAAGTAAAGTTAATTTTTCAACATTCTTCCCATGTTCTTTATCTTTATATTTACAAACTCGTATTCGGAAGTGTAGATATCAGAAATATCATCAGAAACGGCTGTGTAATTTGCTTCAAGTTTTTTTCTTTCTGTTGCAAGGTACGCAAAGAGTTAAACCCGTATCTTTTAAATACCGTTTGAAACGCCATGAGAAATCCTCCTGTATCTTTGATACTGTCATTATACAGAATAAAAATTGAAGTTTTATTGATTTTTTTATTTTTTACGATTCTTTCAGAAGATTTTCGAGCACTTGCATAAAAGGAATCAATATTCCAATAATTCAAACTATCTGATAAATCCCGAAAACAACAATATTTTTTTATAAAATCTATGAAATATAATCATTCTATTTCAATCAAAAATATTGATTTTCATCAACAGTTATGATATAATTGATAAAAATACGCTACCACAATCGCAAAATGATTATCGGTCTGAATATTTTACATATAAACTTTATTCCCCGTTTACTGAATGTTTTCGACAGCATTCTGATCAAGCAATCAATTTTAGTTCTTTCCCATATGCATCACAACAATGAAATCCGTTAAGAATTTTAGGAGGATATATAAAACATGGAGAATCATACTTACGAAATCGTTGACAGCGTAGACACCCTGCTCGAAACGCTCGACCGCGTAAGAGCGGCACAAAAGATTTTTGCGGCATACACACAAGAACAGATCGACAAAATATTTTTAGCTGCGGCTTCCGCTGCTGACAAAGCGAGAATTACTCTTGCCAAACTCGCTGTCGAAGAAACCGGCATGGGCATAGTAGAAGATAAGGTTATTAAAAACCATTATGCCGCAGAATACATCTACAACGCTTATAAAGATACCAAAACCTGCGGTATAATTGAAGAAGACAAAGCGTTTGGTATCAAGAAAATCGCAGAGCCAATCGGTGTCATTGCCGCTGTTATTCCTACGACAAACCCTACCTCAACAGCAATCTTCAAATGCCTGCTCGCACTGAAAACGCGCAACGCAATCATTATCAGTCCCCACCCCAGAGCTAAGAACGCAACCATTGCCGCAGCCAAACTCGTTCTCGAAGCAGCTGTTGCTGCAGGCGCACCCAAGGGTATTATCGACTGGATCGACGTTCCCTCTCTCGAAATGACAAACACAGTTATGAAGGAAGCCGACATCATTCTTGCTACCGGAGGTCCCGGTATGGTTAAAGCCGCTTACTCCAGCGGAAAGCCCGCACTTGGCGTTGGCGCAGGTAACACTCCTGCAATCATTGACGACAGCGCAGATATCCTTCTTGCTGTTAATTCGATTATTCACTCCAAGACCTTCGATAATGGTATGATTTGTGCTTCCGAGCAGTCTGTAATCGTTCTTGAGTCAATCTACGATCTCGTAAAAGCAGAATTTATCGCAAGAGGTTGCTATTTCCTGAACCCTGAGGAAATCGAAAAAGTCAGAAAGACGATCATCATCAACGGAGGACTTAACGCTAAAATCGTTGGTCAAAAAGCAGTAAAGATCGCTTCCCTTGCCGGCATTACCGTTCCGGAAGGAACAAAAATCCTGATTGGTGAAGTTGAAAGCGTAGACCTTTCTGAGGAATTTGCCCATGAGAAGCTTTCCCCCGTTCTTGCCATGTATAAGGTTAAAACCTTTGAAGAAGCACTCGACAAAGCGGATGTTCTTATTGCCGACGGCGGTTACGGTCATACTTCTTCGGTATATCTTAATGAGGTAACCGAAACTGAAAAACTTAACAAATTCGCATCAAGGATGAAAACCTGCCGTATTCTCGTTAATACGCCCTCCTCGCATGGCGGTATCGGTGACCTTTACAACTTCAAACTTGCTCCCTCACTTACTCTGGGATGCGGATCTTGGGGCGGTAACAGCGTATCCGAAAACGTAGGTGTTAAGCATCTTTTAAACATTAAGACAGTAGCTGAGAGGAGAGAAAATATGCTTTGGTTCAGAGCTCCCGAAAAAATATATATTAAAAAGGGC
>CAZMAF010000073.1:0-5810 GCA_964564225.1 uncultured Lachnospiraceae bacterium | reverse complement strand
GGGTGCAGAATGGGATTGCATTGCCGCAACCAGCGCGTGACCGATCTCGTGATACGCCACCACCATCTTCTCTTTGTCCGTAAGGATTGCGTTTTTCTTCTGATACCCCGCGATAACCGTTTCGATGCTTTCCTCGAAATCTGCCTGTGATGCGGTTTTTCTGCCGTGCCGTACCGCACGAAGGGCTGCTTCGTTGACGATGTTGGCAAGCTCTGCGCCCGACGCGCCTGAAGCCATACGTGCGATACGCGTATAATCTACGCCCGACTCGACCTTAATCTTCTTTGCGTGAACCTTGAGAATTTCTTCTCTGCCTTTGAGGTCGGGAAGCTCAACGGGAACACGGCGGTCAAATCGACCGGGACGTGTGAGCGCGGGATCAAGGGTTTCGGGACGGTTGGTGGCGGCGAGAATGACAACACCGCCGTTGCCCTCAAAGCCGTCCATTTCGGTGAGAAGCTGATTGAGCGTCTGTTCACGCTCATCGTTGCGGCTGAGACCGTCGCGCTTACCGCCGATGGCATCTATCTCATCAATAAACACGATACAAGGCGCTTTTTCCTTTGCCTGTTTGAAGAGGTCTCTTACCTTTGATGCGCCCATGCCAACGAACATTTCTACAAACTCAGAGCCGGACATAGAGAAGAACGGAACGCCGGCTTCGCCTGCAACAGCTTTTGCAAGCATAGTCTTACCCGTACCGGGAGGACCTACGAGAAGGAGTCCCTTGGGCATCTTTGCGCCGATTTCCTCATATTTCTTGGGATTATGGAGATAGTCTACAATTTCGGCAAGATTTTCTTTTGCTTCATCCTCGCCCGCAACGTCGGCAAATTTGATGCCGTTGTCGGATTTGACGTACACCTTGGCATTGCTTTTGCCCATGTTGAACGCCATGGAATTCTGTCCGCCCATTTTCTTCATCAAATGGCGGGAAATGAGTTGTCCTATCAGAACGAACGCTACGATAGGAAGAATCCAGTTAAAGATGATCTGAGAGAATATTCCGGGCTGCTCTATGATCTCACCCGAAAAGTTCGCGCCAGCCGCATGAAGTCGCTCGGTAAGTCCGGGATCGTTTACGATGCCCGTCTTATATACCTGCTTTTCTTCTTTGTCGGTAAACATGATATAGTTTTCCGTTTCAACGATCTGAACGAGACCTACGTTGCCCTCGTTCGTCATCGTCATAAACGTGCCGTAATCCGTTTCTTTGACCTGAGCGTTCATAATCATCGGCATAATGACCATATTGAACACCAAAAGTCCTGCCAATACAGCAAAATAGAATATCCGCAACTGCTTTTTCGGCTTTTTTACTTCATTCATTTAAAAAGGTCTCCTTTTGCTTGTTATTTTGTGATTATGTACATTTATGGTGGAAATTAATCATATGTGAAAAGCATAACCAGCTCCGCACCGCTTTCCACCCTGAGCCAATTTTCGATCAGTGTCTTTTCCTCCTGTGTCAGCTCCTTCTTGTGGTGCGCCAGCAATATTACGTATTCCACGTCATTGTCAGACAGGATACCGCAATGAGACGTATGCAGGTAGTCTGCAAAAACATCGTCCGCTTTATCCGCGATTTTTTTAAAATCGACTTTAGCGGCAAGCGATTTCTTCAGTTCGTCCAATTCTTTCTTCTGTTCATCTACTTGTTGCTCCAATTGGCTTATCGTGTTTTCTTGAATGGCAATCGTAATTTTATCCGAATTTTCTTCTCCGTCCCAAACGGAATTTTGCGTGACCGTCAGGGTATATCCGTCCAAACCATAGTTTGAAAGCTGTTTTTGGAGCAAGTCAACCGTTTCGGTGGATATTGTTTTTCCTACCAGGGCTACGTTGATCTTCTTTTCTGTTTTGTTGATAGAGCTTTGCACCAACAGTGTACCGCTGAATGTAAATTCACTTTCAAGATACCGTTCAATACTGTTGTCTACGCGCGCATTGTATATTGTCAGCGCACCGGTAAGAATACTTGGAACGACAACGAGTAAGGAAATCATAGCCGCGGCAAAATTGATTTTTCTTCTCTTTTTCACGTCCAATTGGACTCGATTGGGAATTCTCAGTACGTTTGTAACGATCCAAGCTGCCATTGCGATGAGAAGAGCGTTAATCAAAAACAGATATAATGCTCCTATAAATATCTTGAGTTGCCAGGTTGCAAGACCGTAGCCTGCGGTACAAAGCGGGGGCATCAAAGCCGTTGCGATAGCGACACCCGGGATGACGTTGCCCTTTTTCTGTCTTGTGTTACCGATCATACCGGCGACACCGCCAAAGAGAGCGATCAGAACATCCCAGAACGTAGGGCTCGTTCGGGCAAGCATTTCCGCCGTAGGCTCGTCAAGTTTTGCGATTAAGAAAAAGATGGTAGCGGCGACAAGACTGATAACCACCTGCGTCAAAAATCTTTTGAATGCCTTGCCGAGCATCGACAGATCGCGCACGCCCAAGGAATATCCCATTGTGATGATACCGTTCATAAGCGGAGAGATCAACATTGCGCCGATGAGCGTAACGACTGAGTTCGTATACAGACCGATACAGGCGATCAGCATTGCGAGAATCAGTATCCACATATTAGAGCCGTGAATGACCGTGTTTTCCTGCATCATTTCGTCGATTTCGGGTTGACTCATCATATCGCCGCGAATGTCAAACAGATTTCTGAGATATCCTATAACACCTTTTTTCAGCTGTTCTTTTTCCTCTTGTGTTTGCAGCTCGGATTGCGGGGATTGCGATTCGTTTGTGATTTCATTTTTCATAAAAGTCCTCCTACAAAAAATATATTGGTATTAAAACTTGCGAGACCCGAACGGCATCTTGTTTTGTTGCGCTTGAAAAATGATGTTTTCACCTTTTTGCTTGCGATTTTCGAAAAGGTCATACACGCGAGGTTTGCCGCCATAAACCCAATATAATCTTGTCAATACATTTACTTTTTTCTTATCTTGCGTTGTGCTTTTTTGTTTTTTGCCATAGCTTCTTTTATATTCTTTTTCTGATTCCTGCCGTCCTTATCGTTTCGTTGGTTTATTATTGTCACGGCGCTTGATACAAGGAATTTGTTATGGTATACGATCCCTGCCAGCGTTTACAAATGTAACGTCTGTAATTATAGCATTATTTATATAGTTTTATCAAGCGCACACTTTCGGGGCTTGACAAAAAATGTCTGATTTGTAACGTCTGAATTTACCCGTCAAAAAGTGAGGCATATTAAAGATTTGCCGAACGGCGAAATTATAAGGCGTTCCCATGAAGAATTGTATCGCTTTACCAAGGAATGCTTGCAAAAGGCTCTGATCGTTCTTACGAATCAAATGCCTTTTGCCTCTATCACAATTACAAAACAGGTCGGGAGGAGGGCGTATCAAGTTTTTTTCTCGCAAAGCACTCAAAATAGACAAATTATCTTGACGATTTCGCTTGGACGAAGTATAATATATATGAAATTATTGCCCTGACAGTTTATATGATGGGCTTAACCGAGGAACAGATATGAGTGTTAATATGATCACCGCCAAAGAAGCGGCGGAGAAGTGGGGTGTTACTCCACGACGGGTTCAAGACCTCTGTAAGCGCGGCGAAATCAAGGGAGCATCCCAGTTCCAACGAGTTTGGATGGTTCCTGCCGATGCAGAGTATCCAGATAAGAAAAAGGCGAAAGAAATAGCGGATCAGGATCAGCCCCTGCCGCGCAAAACACCGTTTCTTTATATGACGGATTTATACAGTATTCCCGGAAGCGCAGATGACGTTGCCGAAACCCTTGCCTACAGCTATGAGGCGCAAGTTCTTTTTGAGGCTGAGGTTGCGTATTCGCGCGGTGAGATTGATAAGGTATATGAAAGTGCCAACTATCTTTTGAATAAGCGTTCGGGCTTCTATGCGATTCTCTCGGCAGGTATGCTTTTGGCGCTCTGCGCAATCTGGAAGGGAGACCTTGATATGTGGCGCAAGGCAAAGGTCCATATTGTTGAGGCCAATGCGCAGAACGACCGCGACAGAGACGTCATATCCCTTGCCATTGCTGCGGTTGACGGAATGCTTTATGACGTTGAATCGTTTCCGGAGTGGTTCAAGATCGGATGCTTTGAGCCCTTACACCGAGACTCAATGCCGGCAGCCAAGGTCTTTTACGCAAAATAT
The DNA here is from genome assembly GCA_964564225.1 of uncultured Lachnospiraceae bacterium. Lineage (GTDB taxonomy): Bacteria > Bacillota > Clostridia > Oscillospirales > CAG-272 > RGIG1993. The sequence continues at coordinate 1,649 of CAZMAF010000073.1, read as the reverse complement.
TTATACGCCGTTGGCTATGCTATTGCAACGAAGCAGTATCATTTGGAGGAAACTGAGGGACTCTACCTGATGAGCATTCTCCCCAACACCATCGAGCCGATGATATCCTGGGCGCAGTCTGACAAGACCTTGATCTCCGAGATATATCTTCGCCTTACCTGTGCGGTAACTTATCACGTCTGCGGTAAGGACGACCAAGCGATACGCCATATCGACCGAGCGCTCTCGATTGCCATACCGGATAAGCTGTACGGACTTCTTGCCGAGTACGTGCGAACGCTCGATACGCTTCTTGAAAAGCGTATTTGCCTTGTGGACAAGGAAATATGGGCACAGGTACATCAGCTCTATACGCAATATAACAGCGGTTGGATGAAGCTCAGAGGCTCTGTTGTCGGACGTGAAATGCTTTCTAAAATTTCGCCCCGTCAGCGTGAGATATTCAAGCTTGCGGCGCTTGGAATGAAGAACCGTGAGATTGCGGAAAAGCTGCATTTGTCCTTAGGAATCGTCAAGCAGGATTTTGAGAACTTCTTTGACCAATACGATATCAGCCGCGAAGACCTTGCCGCATATCTATAAAAAGGCGCTTCGTTCGCGCGAAGTAAAAAATGCATAAGATTCTGCATAAAATAACTTGTTAAAAAACGGAATGCCCTGAAATTAGCCGAAAATAAGGCTATATCGGGGTGTTTTTGCTTTTTGGGGATGCTGACAAGTGAATAATTATGCATAAAAATGCATAAAAAAATAGCCACTTTTCGATCAAACCGGCTATTCCGTTTTGGTAAAAAATATGCTATCATATTATCAGAAAAAACGTGTAAAGGCGAAAAATATCTGAAAGGAGACGCTGATGTTAAGGAAACTGTTAATAAATCAATCCACCGTGAGGGCAGCACCCGTTCACAAGGAAGGCGAGCTTTACAAGGTTGTGGATATACACGGAGTTGAGTTTAGCCTGTATTACGGATATTACGAGGATTGCGACAGAGAGAACCCTCTTGTCGAGCCAATGCCGATTTATCCAAATCTGAAAACGAATCCGATGTATACCGATGATGGAACGCGGATCGTGACGAGGATGCAGGATGCTTGCGAGCATTACGACGGCAAGGTGGTTGAGGATAGGGAATGCAGAAGCTGTGCTTGCTTTCAGAAATGTGCTGAGTTCTTTGGCATCTGCACTTGCCCAAAGAACAAAATGCCCACCGAATAACTCATGTAATAGAAGAAAGGTAGAAAATGATTATGAGCAAAAAGAAATTCGAAGCCCCAAAAGCTGAAATCTTCTACATTGAAGCAACTGACGTTCTGACAACCAGCACCGACTCTTTTGACGGCGCGTGGGTGCCGATCGGCGCCTCTGATAACGCCGAAAGCGGTGATTTTCTTGCCCCGTAAGAAGGTCTGAACAAATAACTTCATAAGGAAGGAAACCAATATGAAAAAATTAACACTCATTCTGCTCTCGATCTTGATGATCGTAACACTCGTTGCTTGTGGCGACAAGGAATGCGAGCATACATACGATAATGCTTGCGACGCGACCTGCAACGAGTGCGGCGAGGAAAGAACGATCACTCACGACTTTGCTGCCGCTGATTGCGACACACCTAAAACCTGTAAGGTCTGCGGAGCAACAGAAG
>CAZMAF010000072.1:0-5887 GCA_964564225.1 uncultured Lachnospiraceae bacterium | reverse complement strand
GAATTGGCTATATTAGCCGTGTCGCATCTTCATGAAGATCACTACGGAGGTCTTTTGAAGGCTCTAACATATGCTTCGTCGATAGGATTAACTATTAGCAATAATACAGAAAACAGCAATAAAGCGTTTAAAGAATTTGAACACCAACTTGGAATTAACGGTTCCAAAATCAAGGTTCCTGCTTCAAGAGATACATACAAATTAGGAAGCGCAACAGTAGAAGTCTTAGATGTGTCAAATGACAAGGATAACGATTCTTTAGTGCTTTTAATTGGATATGAAGATACGAGGTTCTTATTTACCGGAGATATCGAAGGAGAGGCTCAATCGAGACTTGCTAATATTCTTTTGGAAAGAGCGAACGAGTTGGAACGTACCGTCAATCTTATAAAGATGCCTCATCATGGTGCTTATAATAGCGATCCTAACTTGCCAAATAATGCATCTGATAACTCGTTGTACTTCTTGCTAAATTCATATAACACAAAGTATGCTATAATATCGGTTGGAACAGGCAATTCATATGGTCATCCGCATCGGGAAACACTTGATATGCTTAACAATAAAAAAGCTAATATAAAGATGTACCGAACGGATAAAAACGGAGATGTTCTTGTCAAGTCAAACGGAAAAGAACTCTCCATATATACAAGCAAATAGTATTCTTGTTTAATGCTATCATTCCTATTAAAGTTAAAACACAGCTTTTTCGTTGAGATTGGGCTGTGTTTTTTCTATTTTCGCTCAAAAAAGTGTATTAAGTGTATTAATAAAGCAAATATTCGCCAATTTTTTGCTTTTTACCACTTCATTTAAGTTTTACTATGAAAACAAGTACATAACCACAAAAATAGATCAGCAAGAATAATCCATCTTGCAGCTAAGCGATTTTAAAGTTTTATACTTTTTCCTATTTATATTTGCACAAAAGATGTAATTAGGAAGTTTCCAAATCAACTTGACTTTTGGACAAAAAACATGTATAATGGACACGTAGTTAATTAGGAGGTTGTCTTATGGAGTTTTATTCGATTGCCGAAGCGGCACAAATGAGTGCCCAAAGCCAAAAAACAGTCCGCAGACATATTGCCGCTGGTAAATTAAAAGCAGATAAAATAGGAAACTGCTATCGCATAACAAAAGATAATTATAACAAATGGTTAATTTCGGATTTAGATCCCGAAAAAGATAATATATTCAACGAAGCAATTGTCGAAGAACAAACTTCGGACGAAGTGAATTGGATAGATATCACTGATCGTTGGGTATTCGACGGCTGGTCAAATATCAATTATCGTAACGGTTTTAATTTCATCGACCTTTTTTCTGGCGCAGGCGGTCTTAGTTGTGGCTTGACTATGGCAGGATTTACACCTGTGAGTTCTGTTGAAATAATGCCAGAAGCTGTAGATACATATAAATATAACTTTGTTGAACAAAAAGGGTTTAATGAAAACGTACAAACAAGAGACATCCGTGTGGCATCTGTTAAACAAGAACTTTATAATTCCGTTAAGGATAAACACGTTCATCTAATTGTCGGAGGATTCCCTTGCCAAGGCTTCAGTATGGCTGGTCATCGCGTGGTCACAGACCCAAGAAACAGTTTATACCTTGAGATGCTTGAAATTGTTAAACACATAAAACCGGATTTCGTTGTAATGGAAAATGTTGAAGGTCTTCGTTCAATGCTCGGCGGAAAAGTCGAAGCTAAAATCATTAGTGATTACAAAGAAGCCGGATATGACATCAACGTTACTGTTTTAAACAGTGCTGACTATGGCGTCCCCCAAATTAGAAAAAGAGTCATTTTTATTGGCAACCGTCACGGATTAAAAAACTACCACCCAAAACCAATATACTCACCTGATAACTATGTTACTTTAGGTGAAGGCATAAAGAGGTTTATGTCCATTCCCGAAAACAAACAAATCAATCATATTTTTACAAGGCATTCTGATAAAATGATTGGGCAAATAAAAGCTCTACCTGAAGGACAGAGCTTATACGGCAATTATTCAGATGCGTGGAAGAAATCACCATGGGACAAACCTTCCTGTACTGTAAAGGAAAACCACGGGGGTGTAAATATTCACCCGAAACTACCAAGAGTACTTACACCAAGAGAATTGGCCGCTTTACAGTCTTTCCCAGATGACTTTATTTTTAAAGGATCGAAAAAGTGGCAATTGGTGCAGATCGGTAATGCTGTTCCAGCACTTCTCGGAAAAGCAATTGGTATCGCAATTATGAAAGCAATGGAAAAATGCGAAGAGGAATAATCCTCTCCGCATTTTCTCATTTATTGTTAAGTTCCTTGTTTAGAATTTCTTTCCACTTAAGAAGGTCATACCAACCGCAACCAACACAACCGGCTTCGGCACCAGGACCTTGTTTTGGAATTGTCTCATCCCAACTTTCTTCACCTTGATAGTAAAATTTAATACCATATGGGTATTGTCGTTTGTTTTCAGAGAAGCATTTTTTACAAGCTTCTTTTTTTAACAAGTTAAATCTATTAGTAAGAGGTTGGAATTTTCTCTTTGCATCTTCGTCACTCAAGCTAATATTGTCTGAAATATCTGGGGCTACACCCCACCGAATTTCAGGGAACTTATGGTCCGGCAACACAGAGTGGTCGGTTGAGCCGGTATAGGAATCTTTGTAATTAAAAATCCGTTTAACCTGGTTTCTCGTCTCTTGTGGAATGCTTTCGGTTCTTTTTGAAATAGTATGTGGTGGGATGGGTGTCAAATAGTCATATGTCTTGAGACGTTTTGCTTTGTCACAATAATTTGAGATTGTACATATGTAGAAACCTTTGTCCTTAAGTTCTCTAATGGTTGCTTGAGGGTTTGGGCTTTCGTTATATACTTTAGAGCAATAACGACACACACCATCAGGAGAAGCCATTTCTTTCAAAAAAGCTAATTGCCGAACACTTAAATCTTTGCTGTACATTGTTTCCAAATTGGAATACCACTTTGTTATGTTAGTTGGAACGAAGTACTCTGAAATGCTTTGCAAATAAAGCATTATCGCCGCTGTATCACTCGTGGAAAACTCAAAATCAAACCGATGTCCTGAGATAGGAATCCAGTATATGCAATTGTCGTAAAATTTTGCTTTAACATAAATTTCAGATGCTCTGTTGTTTTCAGCAAAATCAAGTATAGAGATATCTGACATATAATATCACCTCTTAGATATAATTATTTTTTCAAAGTTTTCCATATTAAAACGGAATTTGAAACAGGCTCTTGTCCTGTGAACCTGGAATTCTCCGATAGAAATACTGTTATACTTCAATGTGTTGCTTTCGTTCCATTCTTCAATGGTCGGCTTAGTAAAAGAAAAGGCACTGGCATCCCATACCATATTTTTGGCAAAATCCGAATCGAAGATTTTGTATTCGTAGTCGTTTTTCTTTTTATAAATCCACAACAAATAATCAGAGTCCAAGAGGTGTTCAACATAAATTGGCATCATTTCCGCAATGCGATTCAATACCATTTCTTTGAATACTTCTTCGGTGATTTCCGTTGTATCTGTTAAGTGTTTAAAATACAAATAACAGGTTTCAGCACCAGGCTGTCCGACTTCCGGAGGACATACCATTTTGCCAGTGTTCGTTTTAAGAGACAGTGTTTGCCCTCCAGCAAGAACGAAATCATATGAGCATTTGCTTTCTTTTCCGCGCTCGCCTTGTTCGGAACCAGTATGTTTCACAGCGTTCGGCAATTTAGTGAATGCTGCCTTTACAGTAGGTGTAATTTCTTCTTGCAAACGTGCAGAGCACCTAGTTTTAAAATTAGCCGGATAGGATAGTCCGAAGATATCACAAATTGTTTTCTCTGCGGTCATTCCGAAGGTTTCGGTTGTCATTTTCGCTTCAACCAAAAATTTTTGCATCGCTTTCATAATGAAACGAAACTTAAACAGTCGGTTCTTATGAATTTGAATTTCTGCAATAGAAACACCTTTGTATTTTAAAGTGGTGCTTTCATTCCATGTTCCACCATCTTTTGTGAAAGTGAAATGTTCACGCTCGGTTTCAATATCAACAAACTGATTTCGATCAAAAATAGTATAACTATATTCTCCTCCATCATATCTCACCCAAACGGTATAGTCCGACACGAAGAGGTAATCCAAAAATGTGGGAATCATTCTGTGGATGTTTTTGAGAATAACGCCTTTAATTTGCTCTTTGTCCTCAATTTCAAAACCGGCAAGTTCCGAGAAAAACGCATTGAACACGAATAAGCCACACTGACCAACTACCCTCGGTGCAACTTTGTCCCCGGTTTTGTTGGTTCTAATGGATAAGGTTGCTCCGTTTCTCAAAAGGAAATTATGGGGAGATAAAGTTTCCTTGCCCTTAGCAGAATGGGCAAATGTTAAACACTGTATTGGCGTCGTTCCGATATCCTTGAAAATATCATTTGTTAGCTCATTAAGTCCGAGTTCATAATCTTTATTATAACTAGATGTAAATTGAGCTACTGCATTTGGATGCATAGGTACGTCATATTTTTGACAGATATATTTCTGGATTGTCATTCCTAAAAAAGCATTATTCATTACGGCACCTTCCTTTTAAGTAATTTTGCAATTTCTATAGCAATTCTATTAACTATTGGAACACAGACCGAATTGCCGATCTGTTTATATGCATCTTCTATAGTGTTATCACGGGAAATATTAAAATCCTCAGGAAAACCTTGGAAACGTAAGCACTCTCTTACTGTTAGACGTCTGATTCCATAATTGTCTTTAATAACCGGGATTCTATCAGGGAATTTTCCCATACCCGCTATTAATGTGGGACACAGTGATCCTGAACAATATACGGATCCATCATTTTTAAGAGAGTAAATCTTTCCTGTTTTAACCTTCTGTTTAAGCTCAGGATACGAGGGATGATTATTTTCGTAATAATAAGAAGTATGTTGCTTCTGCGAAAAATCAATAATCCTATCTATTGATTGTTTTTCTTCCGTTTCCTCTGGGAATGCAAACCCATCACAATCGTCTATATCACGAAAAGCGACAATAAAAACTCGTTTTCTCCTTTGAGGAATACCGGCGTAATCAATTGGTTGTAACGTTTTATACTTCACATCATAACCACACTCAGACAAGGAATTAAAAATGGTTAAGAAAGTTTTTTGATTATCGTGTTCAATTATATTTTCCACATTTTCAAGCAAGATGATTCGAGGGCGTTTTTCTTCCACAATGCGGATAATTTCAAAGAATAAATTCCCCCTTGGGTCACGAAAACCTTTTTTAAATCCCGCAGTAGAAAACGATTGACACGGGAAACCGGCGGTAAGCACATCAAAGTCAGGAATGCTTTTTGCAAGAATGTTTCGGATATCTCCTTCTTGAAGGTAAGAATCTCCGAAATTTAAACGATAAGTTTTGCAGGCTGCGGTATCACGTTCATTTGCCCAAACAATATCAAATCCTGCCTGCTTAAAGCCTAGGCATATTCCGCCTATTCCGGCAAATAAACTGGCAACCCTCATCATTTCACCAACTTTCGACACTTACTCATTATAATATTATATATTATTTTCGTTTAAAAATCAACGGAATTCAAAAACGGCATTCTCATTTATTTTTAACGCTGATGGTTTCCCTTGTTTGATGATCTATCGATAAAAGTTCAAACACAACATTTTAAAAAATAAGCTGTGTTTTTCTATATTCGCTCAAAAAAGTGTATTATATGGGCAAAAATTCGCTAATTTTTATGTTTTTTCACCTTAATTAAGATTTCTTGAAACTCAAATATAACCTTTTTTACATTTATATCAAAGTGTCGCGGTGGTCGCGGCTCTTAATTTTTTGTGTAAAAGAGGTTAAATTTATGAAAGAA
>CAZMAF010000071.1:0-5909 GCA_964564225.1 uncultured Lachnospiraceae bacterium | reverse complement strand
CCGAAAAGTTCATACCAAATAGCCGAAAAGTTCATACCAAATAGCCGAAAAGTTCATACCAAATACCGAAAAGTTCATACCAAATAGTAAATCAACGCCTTTGTTTATGCCTATTTCAACACTGGCTAAACATATTTTAAAACATATGTTTAAAATGTATGTATAAAACAACAACAATAAAAGGGTTAATTTTGTTGTTGTCATAATAGAGAAAAGTGTAAATAATACCGAAAAGTTCATACCAAATGTACATACAATGTCAAGTATATATTAGAAGAAACTCCTTGTATGCACTTTGTGAACTAATCAATGCATTTTTCAATATTAGTTGTAATACATTACAGCGTAATTAGATGTAATACAAAACAAAAAGCAAAGAAAGAGCAGGATCACTCCTGCTCTTCATCATTTTAAGGCTTATCTCTCCCATCCGGATCTACTCTTCTTTTGTTCCTGGGCACGTTCCTTCTCTACGAATTTATTCCAAAGTTCACGTACACCAGGCACTGTCTGGATGAACCGTTCGAATTTTTCAACCATCACTTCTAACCGGCTCATCTTTTTCTCTTTCTCGATCTCCTTTCGAGCCTCATCGAGACGCTGCTGCAGAGTTAGCATTGAAAACAGTTGCTGGCCTTGATCCATTTTCTGATCTACAGCTTTTTGGACGATCTTCAGCTCTTCCTTGGCCTCCTTGACCTCCTTTCGGAGAACCGGCAGGGTTCGCTGAAGCTCTTCCTTTTCATCTTGATATCTATCCATTTTCTCGCGCAAATCAGTTTTTAATAAGGATAGAACCTTCTCTCCCTCTGCTTTTTTGGTCTCCAGAGCCGAAATTTGCCCCTCTAAAGCCTTTTTCTGCTCTTGCAGGTCCTCTAAGTCGCCTTTAGCCTCTACGGCTAAATTTGAGGCTTCTGCGGTCTCTTGCTTATAAACAGCAGCCAATTCTTGATATTTCTCGACTACGTCCTTTGCAATATCGATATCTTCCTGCAGTTCAGCATGCTCCTGTTTCAGATCCTCATATTTCTTTTGCAGATAGGCATGATCCTGCTTCAAGCCGTCATATTCTTCCTGCAGATCGTCACGCTGCTGTTCTATTTCTCCGAGCATTTCATCTCGCGCGTCTTTGTATTCCTCGACTGTTAGGCTCTTTCTATCGGACTTGCGTTCTTGCTCCACCTCAAGACCAAGGCCACGACAGATTTCACCAAACACTGCTCGTTCATTCTCTTTCCAGAGCTTTGTGGCATTGTTCTTTCGACTCTCCTTCTCCGGTTGAAATCCCATCTGCTTCATGGCTTTATCAAGAGAATTACGGATCTCAAGGCCTCGACTATACCCATGAGCCACGGGAACATAATCAAGATGCAAATGAGGACTTGCTTCATCCATATGAATATAGGCGCCTATAAGTTTTAGATTCGAATTCCGGTCTTCGAAGCTCTCGACATACTTTACAAGTGCTTCTTTAGCTTTTTCCCTTAGATCCGGATTCTTTGCAAAGTCTTCCTTTGACCCCCACTGTACCACATCCTCATAAAACAGTTTCTCTCCGTTCTTTGACTTCTGGATATGGTTACAGTAATCCTCAATTCTCCTATCTGACCTTTTTTGTTTATCGTTGTATTGTTCAAGAGCTTTTCCAAAGATCTCTCTATAAGCTTGTCTTAAATCCTTATCGACCAAAGTGATGTTCTCTGATGATTTGGAAATATCGATATTGTCCGGGATTGCTCGACCAATCTTTTCATAGTCCCTTCTGTTATGGAGTTGACTTCCTTTTCCTTGTGGCATTGATACCTTACCCATGATAAGATCCACCTTTCCAATGATCATGAATTCAGTATATCCGGTTCTGTTACTCTTGTCAAGAGTAACCCCTTATGAGTTTTGACACTTCGTATCAAAACACGGGGCTCTTGCAGAGGGCTAATGGGGCTAGCCCCAGAGCAGAACCTCCCCCGGAGGATTCCGCTCTCCCCAGCCGGGCACGTCGTCCCGGCACCCAGACCAACGTGACGACGTTGGATCCGGAATCCCCCTCCGCCCCAAACGGGGAACGGGAGCAGGGACATAACCCTGCTCCTCTGCAGAGGGTTATCCGTGTCGCTGCGTCAATCACGCGGCGTCTCCTTATCCTCGCTGTAGCTCCGGTACCGACGCCGGAAATTGACTTTCGCTCCCGCTCTGGACAGAAATTTTAGAGTCTAAAATATCTGACTCTTCATAGTTTTCCAAAAGAAAAAGCAGGAGTTTACTCCTGCTCATTTTCGTTTTTGCTATGAATTTTTCCGTCCCAAGGTGCCTGATCCTCAATGCTGTGATAACTGGTTTTGTCTTTAATGAATGCTTGACATTCTGGCATAGTACCTTTAAATACACAGGTTTTGGTATTATACCAATCCTTTTGCCCATGCCGATATACGTAACGGATCCGTTCTGCATCTTCTTTTTTCTTTTGCTCAATCTCGTCAATTTCAGCCTGCAGAGGAGCAGCTGTTTCTTTTGCCCACTCCTTCAGATCCAAAACAGAACTTCCGGAATCGATCCGCTGCATCAACTGCTTCAGGATCTCCAACTTGCCATCTCTATGTCCCTCACACTTCATTTGCTCCATCAAATTCATGGCATTATCTCCTTTTTTTGCCGTTATTGAACCACAAAGTACATACTTTGTCAAGTTGCTCCACTGATCACTTTTGCTCTTCAGTGGCAGCCTTGATTTTCGTGCAGAGCTCAATGATGAATGGATCCGAATCTTCCAACAGACTGATAAAAAGCAGAAGCGTGGAAGCTGTTGGAATTGCGACAGCATGTTCTAAGTTAGAATATGTACGCAGATCTATGAGCAATTTCTTAGCCATTTGAGCCTGAGTCAATCCTTCTTTTTTCCGCCACTCTTTAATCGCCGCAGCGATCATGGGCTGCAGTTCCTTTTCCAAAGCAAGCCTTTTTTCGTTTCTCATGATGATTTTCTCCTTATTTTTCCTGATCAATATCTATCAATTCATGTTCTTTCAAAACACTTTTTCCGGAACGAATATCGGCCACCCGTCTTTCTAATTCAGCCATATTCTCTTTGCTGTAGAACGGATCCGGCTGCTCCACATCCCAGTTCATTTCAGATTCCGGAAGACATTCCTCGATGGGAGTATTCATCCCCTCTATAATATCATCCTTATCCAACGCATACCGGGTCTCTTCTCCTAATCGACGCAGGATTTCTTGGATCCGCTGCCGGCAATTGCCGGCGTTCCGGAAGTCCATCCGGATGCCCCATTCAAATTTATATTTGATGTCAACGATTTCAAAGTTGACAGGCAGATCCGGGAGATCTTCTATTTCTGTCAGGGCCCGTCTGATTGGGCCGTCTGTTTCATCATCCGTCCGGAAATAACACTGCCAGATACGCCGGTGCTTTGCCCGTTTAACCGGGTCGGTGTACTTCTCATGCCACCGCTCACCCCGGATATAAGGGGCAGTTTGGGCCTCTTCATATTGAAATGAACAGCTGCTATCGTTGTTGCAGCACTCAATTTGGCTATCAAAGAACCTGCATTGGTTCAAATTCGGATCCAATTTGCACTTCATGATCGATCACCATGAGTAGCATTTATAGTATCAGCTAACGCTTTGTTAATGGCAATCAGATCTGCAATGGTCTTATCTTTAATGACCAATTGCTCTCGCAGCAGATCTATAACCTCTCGCAAATCTACCTCTTCATCTTTTTCTTTCTGTTGTTCTGGGAAATTTGGAGTAGCTAGACCCGCAGCTTGCCGACGCTGCTGCTGCATCGCTGCCACATTTGTCAACGGCTGCGTGTCCCGGATCAGCGCATCGACACCTTTATTCTCGTTCATTTTGTTCCTCCGCTCCGGGAACTACGTTTCGAATACGTTGCCACAGGCTACGATTAAGCAATATTTTATTCGCAGCTTCGGCTTCGGTGAGCTGACGCACCAGATCAACTTCGCGCTGATGGGCTTCTTCAATCTTATTTTGAGCCTCTTTATATTCTAATTTCAACTGTTCTTTATCTGCTACCTTTTCTTCGAGCAGCTTTTGTGTTTCTTCCTGAATCATGATCGATGCCTTCAGTTTTGCACATTCAAGTTCTTTTTCACTCAGCATTTGCTTTAGTTCTGTAATCTGCGCTACTAGATCTGTATCGACAATGCCCATTGACGCTTGTTTGGTCTTGCTTTGTATAATTTCTTGAGCCGTCTCATCTAGCCATGTTCCGGCGGATCCGCGTCTTTCCACGTGTCCTTCCAACTCTTCAGCGTATTTCTTGACCAAACGGAGTACTTGACGGTCAGATATGCCTATTTTCTGGGCAAATTCCTGTAATTTGATCATTTTTGTTTCCACTTCTTTCCATTATATTCCTTTATTTTCCATGTAGCGACATAGTCGGACATAGTCGGACTATGTGTCAGAGCACCTAAGACCATTTCCGACTATGTCCGACTATAGTCATTTTACCATATTTTTCGAAAAACGCAACGATTTTTTGCTGATTTTTTCGTTTTTTCCGGAATCCAAAATTTAGAATCCATCAGCAATTTTTTTCCAACATCTCTTTTTTCTTTTTGCTGTTAAAAAAGGGCGATCATGATGATCGCCCTCTGCTTGCACTCATTATTCTGGCTAATTCATTAAATTCGGCCTGCTCCTCTGCAGTAAGTCCACCCGGCTGATGAGCCAGTTCCACCAACTTGTAATATCGATCCTCAGTGGCAGGATCTGCAGATCTGCCTTCGAAGTTGTTAAATCCGGATTTGGCAGCATATTTCTTCGGCTCTTGGTAGACACCGGGTTTAACCAACGTGATCATCAGACCGACGAAGTTCTTTCGGATCTCTGTATCCTTTTTATCGTGGTAGACTTGCTCAATCAGCTTTAGATCCCCCTCGGCACTCTGAATGATTGCTTTGGCCTGTTGCTCTGTAATGCTTTTTTCAGCCATCAAATCCATTACAGCTTTAATATCTTCATCTGTAATAACAACCGGAATATCTGGTTGGAAATCATTATCATCGAATGTCTGCTGGCCTTCCAACGGGGCATTTTCTAGTTGCTTAGGCTTTTCCGCTTGCCATGTGAATATGAGCTTTTCAAGCGGTTTTCCCCTTTTTTTGGCGTATTCCGGGGTGCATTTAAAACCTTTAAATGATCCGTCTAACCGGCTAATTTCATCAATGGCTACATTTACACAATCCTGCATCATCTGTCTGTTTGAATAAGATTTTGGCACGTCCATGAGTTCTCTAAATTCGGTTAAATCATTAAATATGTATTTCCCTGTCGTGCGCCACTGTTTTAGTAACCGATACAGATTCTTTGCATATTTGCTCTTCAGATCTATGAATTCAGCCAATTCAAATGTTGTGTAATTTTTCATTTCATTAAGCAGCCAAGTAAATTCCTTATTGACTGCTACTCTAAGTTCTTCGTTCTGCGAATCCATTCTGAATGTCGGAAATAAAACGAACATGGTTTTTACATTTCCAACTATCACTCTACAGTTGATTTTCATTACCTGTTCGTTCATCTGTTCCAAATCTTTTTCAAATGTTTCTCTGCTTTTTTTCTTTCCATCATACTTTACCATCTCTTTAATTTTCCAGTATGGCATTACAATTTCTTCAGTTTCTTTATTTTTCATCTGTGAGCACAATGCCATAAACATATTCATGCTGGTCGGAGTAAAACCTTTGAACTGCAGCTTGTTCATATCGTTCTGATATTTTACGATTTCTTTCATACCAAATACCTCCTGCAACCTATTCTACTATTATTTAGTATGTTTGTCAACTGCATTATACATACCAAATACCGAAAAGTTCATACCAAATAGCCGAAAAGTTCATACCAAATAGCCGAAAAGTTCATACCAAATA
>CAZMAF010000070.1:0-6020 GCA_964564225.1 uncultured Lachnospiraceae bacterium | reverse complement strand
TTTGCGGGGGTATGGTTTTTTGGGAAACTTTTTGGAAAAAAGTTTCCCCGAGCCCTTTCAAAAAGCTTCGGGACGGGGAAAAACGATATGGTAAAGGCATAGTCTGAAGGTTTTTGCGGGGGTATGGGGGAGCTTTTTTCCAAAAAGCTCCCCCAAAGGCGTGGAAAATACTTGAAAAACGGTGGAAAATGTGCTATGCTATATACAATAAGGTTGGAAGATATCCCAAGGAAAAGAGATGTTTTATGAAACAAGGGTTATACTGTTCTACCGGTACGATGGTAGGGCGCGCAAACATCTGGAATCACCGTTTGTTTGCGGATCATAGCCGCGAAATTCAGGCGGACGGTTATGAATTGATGATGGTAACCGCATATTACGAAAAGCTGTCCGAGGTGCTTGCCTATGCGGACAAGAGCGTTTTGCCTTTTCCCGTTATTCACGCCGAAAAGGACATCGGCTTTTATCTCGGAGGAGATGCGGAGGATCGCGCGGAGGCGCTTCGCTTGTTTCGGATTAATTGCGAGGCGGGCAGGGCGGTTGGCTCAAAAAAGCTGGTTTTACATCTTTGGAGCGGACGGCGTTCGGATGGTGATCTTTCGATCAATCTTTTATCGCTTGATGCGCTGTATGAAATGGCGGACGCGGCGGGGCTTTTGCTTCTTATCGAAAACGTCCCCTGCGTGTATCACGATCCCATCACCAATCTTTCGCGCGTTTTGACGGCGCGGCAGGATGCGAAATTCGTGTATGACCTTCGTTTTGGTGCGTTTCACGAGCAAAACGATCGGATTGTATCGTCGGGCGCGCTTGAAAACGGTCTTGTAGGGCATCTGCACGTGAGCGATTACATCGGTCCTGCTCACGACTTTTCTTCGCTTCGTCCGATCTTGCATCTTGGCGAGGGTATCATCGGTATGGAGTCGCTTCTTTCGCGTATTGCCAAGCGCTATGCGGGCAGTGTTACGCTCGAAAGTCCCGAAATCCTCGTTGATGGCGTTGATGCCGATGCAATCAATCGCGATCTTGATTTTATTCGCCGTGTCTTCGGCGCGGTAAATGGTAAGGAGTAAATGCTATGTTTGGATTTTTAACAGTGTTGGCGCTCGTCGTTCTTCTGGCGGCGATCGGCTGGATGATCTTTTGTATGATCAAGCATAAGGGAAAAAGCGGCATTTATAAGCCCATCAACATCTTGTCGATTGGCGTGATGCTGACAGGCGCGGTTTTGTATATGGCGTATTATACGCTTCTTAAACACACGTCTGTTGATCCGGGTGTTGCCGTTGGTTTTTTAGAGGGTTTTTTCACGATTATTCATGACGTTTATCAGCTTTTTTCTGCCGACAGTGATTATACCGGCGTTTTTGCGCAGATTTATGAGGCTCTTGGCGGTATCAGCGCGGCGGAGCGTATTTTCTTTGCGCTTTATCGATTTATTTACGTTTTGCTCTACGCGGTAGCGCCTATCTTGACACTCGGCGTTATCGTTTCGGTATTCAAGGATTTTGTGGCAAAGCGTGTGTATCATCTCAATTATTTTTCCGACGTTTATATTTTTTCCGAGCTGAACGAGCGCGCTCTGGCGCTGGCGACCGATATTGTCAAGGGCGGCGCAGCCGAGCGCGAGGCGGAATATGAAAAAGGGCTGAAAACGCTGAATGAGGATTTCGACATTCGTATGGCGCGCGCTATCAAGGACGTGGAAAATGAATATTACGCGGCGAAGAATGCTGAAATGGAGGCGGCAGAGCGAGAGGGGCGCGCATTTGACCCCTCGAGGATTTCGCTTCCTTATACCCGCAAGGTACACAGGGCGTATTTTACGCATCCCGCAAAGCGTGTAAAGGTGGTATTTCTCGGTGTTGAGGAGTATAACGATGAGGAAACGCATCTTGCGGAGCAGGCAAGACAGCTTGGCGGTATCGTATTCCGCAGCGGTCTTCTGACGACTCGCCTTGGCTTTCATTCCAAAAACAGTCATATGAATTTCTTTTTGATCGGGGAAAATGAGGCAGAAAACGTCGATACTGCGATCGGACTTCTGGCACAGTATGCAACACGCGACAATACGAAGGTTTTTGTCTTTTCGGATAGCCCCGAAAGTGAACTTCTGTTAAAGAGCGCGGGTGATGAGAGCCGCAAGAAAGCGGAGCGTCTGGAATTTGCGCGTATGACGTCCAAAGAGAAGGCGGCGCTTGCCGCGAGAAAAGCGGAAGAAGAAAAAGGGGAAGCGGCGCGTAAAAAGGCGCAGGCTGAGGCGATTGCCAACGATCCTGAAAATTTTGCGCTTTACGTTACCGAAGCGCCGAGTGACTACCGCTCGGGCGCACTCGTTAAGCGCGTGAACGTTATTCGTTCCCTGATCTATCATACGCTTTACCATTTCCGCTTTATCAGTGAGTATGCCGAAGAACGCGCGGCGTATGCGGCGCGTGTCAAGGAAGAACGAACTGCCGAGCTTGAAAACACTGTAAAGCGTTTTATGGAGGCAAATCCCGCCGCGGATCAGGCAACTGTTATGAAAAATCTGCCTGCCGCGCAAAAAGAAGAGTTTTTGGCACTTCGTCGCCGTTGGGATGCGGAGGATGGCGCATATAGACAGAAAATTGAAGACGAGAACGGTAAGATCCGCAATATTTTCGAGCGCGCCGCACTTTCACCCGAGGGTGACAAAGTGATTTCTGCCATTGTTATCGGTATGGGTCTTCACGGCACGGAAATGCTCAAAGCGCTTGCGTGGTACGGACAGATGGAGGGTTATCGCCTCTACGTCAATGCTTTTGATCGCGACGAAGGCGCAAAATCGCGTTTTACGGCAAAATGTCCCGAGCTGATGAGTCCGAAATATAACGGGCCGCAGGCGGAGGGGCAGGAGGATTGTTACCGCATTGACATTCATGCCGTCGATATTGATTCGCAGGAGTTTATTGATATTCTCGAAAAGCTGCCGCAGATCACCTACGTTGCCGTTTGTCTTGGCGATGATGAGAAAAATCTTGAAGTGGCAGTCAAAATGCGCTCGCTTTGCAAGAAATTCGGCGCATTCCCCTTTATTCAGGCAATTCGTTATAATCTCGGTGAGAACGAAGACTTCAGTCAGGCGAAAAACTTTAAAGGACAGGCGTATGACATCGACCTGATCGGGGATATGAAGAGCATTTATTCGGTCAATGCCATTTTGCAGTCTTCTCTTGAATATCTTGCGCTTTCCCGTCACATGAAATGGGGCGGTGAGCGTTCCTTCTGGGAGTTTGAATATAATCACAATTCCTCGATTGCATCGGCGCTTCATCACGATGCCAAGGTCCGTCTGGGTCTTCCCGGCGCCGATCTGCCTCCGAACGAGCGAAGTGATGCCGATCGCGATATGCTTCGCCGTCTTGAGCATCGCCGCTGGAATGCGTATATGCGTTCTGAGGGCTATGTTTTCGGCAAGCGTGACGACCTTGCGAAAACGCATCACTGCCTCGTTTTGTTCGATGAGTTATCCGAATACGAGCAGAATAAGGATGATGATTAAATATCCGGGGATTTTTATAAAAAGCTTCCCCCGATCCCTTAAAATATAAACGAAAAGACTCTGTGATCGCGGCAAAATGGGTGATTTTTGATTGATTTTGACGTCGTTCACCAATTATTTACAATTAAATACAAAAAACTATCTTTTCAGTCTTGCAAAAATGTTACGGATGTATTAAAATAATCGTGTATGAAAAACAAGAAAAGGAGTGGACGTATGAAGAAAAAGTATCTTCCGGCAGAAGTCGAGATTACTTTGCTTGAAACTGCTGACGTTTTAACGGCATCGGATCCTACGAATCCCGAATTTAATCCCGAAAACGGCGGTAGTGCCGGCTGGACCTAATCTTATTTTTGTCGCTATATTGAAAATTTGAAAGGAAAACAAAAGTTATGAAAAAGATTCTTGCGCTTGTACTTGTATGTATGATGCTCATTCCCACACTTGGTGGCATCGGCTCTTTCGCTTCAAGCGATGTCGATGATGCCGTTGCAATCACCGGTAAAAATATGTGGGTTGGCGAAACCCTTTATCCTATGTTTGCCGTTACCGCAACCGAAGGCTACGACGTTGTCGTTAAAACTACGGTAAACGGTACGACCTACACCTGCGTTGAAATGGAAGATGCCGAGGTTGGCACCGCTTACGTTGCTCCCTACGGCGTTGCCGCTTGGAACATTACGTATACGTTTGAAACGACTCCCTATCTTTATGAAGACGGCGAGCTTGTTGCTACCGGTGAAACCATCACGTACAGTGTTCTTCAGTACCTCTTTGAACGTCTTTATGACGACAAGGTTGAGGGCACTGAAAAGGCTGCTCACGAAGCGCTCATCGCTTACGCTACCGCTGCCGACGCTTTCTATAATGAAGGCGCGAATGAGATTGCAAGCTACGTTTACGTAAAGGTTGAAGGCGTTTCTGAGGGCACTTATCAGGTGGGTGACGAGATTGAGCTTTATATTGACGCTGCTGCAAGCGAAGGTATGAAGTATGCATGGAATGTTGCTGATACGGACGGTGTTACCAAAGCAATTGTTGAAAACGGAGAAACTTATACCGTTGGAGATTATCATGCAGTTATTACAGCTGTTGAGGTTGAAGAATCTGCTAAAGCCGAAACCACTCTTGCCATCTTTACGCTCGGTTCTGACGGTAATGCATCACACAAGGACGGAAGTACAGCCGCGACTGACTATTCCGAGACTGTTGGTGACTATACATTGAGCATCAAGGACGGTAATAAAATGTATCCTTCTTCTTATGATGCTACGGGCAACGGTTGTATTAAATTCGGTACGTCGTCTGCGATCGGTTCGATGACCTTCACCGTTCCCGCAAACGTAACGAAGGTTTATATCGAAGTTGCAAAATATAAGGCTAATACCACTAAGATCGAGGTTAACGGTACTGCGTATACGCTTGCGAGCGCTTCCAATAACGGTGAGTATGACGTAATTGAAGTTGATACGTCTGAAACGAAGACGGTTACTTTCGCGACGGTTAGCGGCGGCGTAAGATGTATGATGAATTCGATCACCTTCTACGGTTCCGAGGAGTAATTGATAATATTAAAAAAAACGGGTGACTTAGCGTGATGCTCTTAATGGAGCATTCACGCTAAACGATGTTTGCCCTTTCGGGCAAATGATGTCGGCTTCGCCTTGTGATGTAGCCTGCGGCAATGATGTTATGCCTGACGGCATAGTGGGCAAACATCACATCACTGTGAGCAAATAGCGAGCAACATCATTATGCGTAGCATAACATCACTTTTGCGATAGCAAATACATCACTAACAGAAAAGAGCAGACATACAAGGTTTTCGTCTTGCGTGTTTGCTCTTTCTGCCGTTATAAGGGTTTGGGCTTAGCCCATAATCGCGTTTGACCGGTCAAATGCGATGCTCGCACTTAGCAGAGCTTTCAAATTCTCCGCTAAGCAGATCACCCATTCGGTCATCCGTTTTTTTGTTGATTTTTAAAAAAAATTTTAAAAAGCTCTTGCTTTTTGTATTTCGATATGCTATAATAACAAAGTACGATGCGGAAAAGGTATCGAGCGGTCATCTCGAGTTGCTTGCAGTTCGGGCTGACGTCGAAATCATGTTGTTTTCTTCAAAAACTGAATATTTTTAACATGGAGAGGTATCGAAGTGGTCATAACGGGGCTGACTCGAAATCAGTTTGTGCGTAAGCACACGCGGGTTCGAATCCCGCCCTCTCCGCCAAAAGGAACTAAAACGAACATCGTTTTAGTTCCTTTTACTTTTTCACTATTCACGCTTCATTATTCACTATTCTCTTACAGCCGATTTTGGCGGAAGTAATAAGTAACAGTGGATCGTGAAGAAGTTCAAGGAGTCCGCTACGCGGACAATTTTTATTTTCGAGAGTTCAATCCAATATCATGTTATATTCTGAATGCCTTTTCCACGGGAAGTGCGCATACCATTCCCTGTGCGGGTGTTTTCATACCGTATTCTTGGTTGATGTCC
>CAZMAF010000069.1:0-6146 GCA_964564225.1 uncultured Lachnospiraceae bacterium | reverse complement strand
GTAAGATCACCAATACCGGTCTTGTTGAAGTCCCGATGGGTACAACGCTTCGCGAAGTTATTTATGAGATCGGCGGCGGTATTCCCAATGGCAAGAAGTTTAAGGCGGCTCAGACAGGCGGTCCTTCCGGCGGTTGCATTACCCCTGAAAATCTTGACGTTCCGATCGACTTTGAAAATCTGATGGCAATCGGCTCGATGATGGGCTCGGGCGGTCTTATCGTTATGGACGAAGACTCCTGTATGGTTGACATCGCGCGCTTCTTCCTTGAGTTTACGGTTGATGAATCCTGCGGTAAGTGTACGCCTTGCCGCGTCGGTACGAAGAGAATGCTTGAGATCCTCGATAAGATTATCGCAGGAAACGGCACGCTTGAAGACATCGACAGGCTTGAAGAGCTTGCAAATTACATCAAATCCGCTTCTCTTTGCGGTCTCGGTCAGACGGCTCCTAACCCCGTTCTTTCGACTCTCCGCTATTTCCGCGACGAATATATCGCACACGTTGTTGATAAGAAGTGCCCCGCAGGTGTCTGCAAGAATCTGCTTCAGTACAAGATTATTGAGGACAAGTGTAAGGGCTGTACCCTCTGCTCGAGAAAGTGTCCTGTTGGCGCGATCAGCGGTACGGTTAAAGCACCTCACGTTATTGACACTGCAAAGTGCGTCAAGTGCGGCGTATGTATGTCCACCTGTAAGTTCGGCGCAATTGTTAAGGAATAAGAAAGGAGATATTCGATTATGGATATGATCAACATTAAAATTAACGGTAAAGCGTATACCGTTCCCAAGGGCGTGACTGTTCTTGAAGCTTGTCGCTATGCCAATATCGATATCCCCACCCTTTGTTATCTGAAGGATATCAATGAAATTGGCGCTTGCCGTCTTTGCCTCGTTGAAGTCAAGGGCGCAAGAGGTCTTGTTACTGCCTGCGTTTACCCTGTGGACCGCGACGGTACTGAGATCGTTACGAACTCCCCTGCTATTATGAAAGCAAGAAAGACCAACCTTGAGCTTCTTCTTTCTAATCACGATAAGAAGTGTCTTTCCTGCGCTCGTTCTACTACCTGCGAGCTTCAGAAGCTTTGCAACGAGTACGGTGTGGACGAAACCGCTTATGAAGGCGATATGAGTCAGCGTTATATTGACACCTCATCCGCTTCGATTGTCCGCGATTCCGGCAAGTGCATTCTCTGCCGTCGTTGCTCGGCAGTTTGCCAGCATGTTCAGGGCATTGGCGTAATCGGTGCGAACGACCGCGGTTACGACACGCACATTGGTTGCGCGTTTGACGTAAATCTCGCTGATACCTCCTGCATCAACTGCGGTCAGTGCGTTGTTGCTTGTCCTACCGGCGCTCTCGTTGAAAAGGACGATACTGCGAAGGTGTTTGAGGCTCTCGCAGATCCTACCAAGCACGTTGCTATTTGCTGCGCTCCTTCTGTTCGCGCACAGATTGGTGAATGCTTTGGCTTTGCTCCCGGTACTGACACCGAAGGCAAGATGGTTGCCGCTACTAAGGCGCTTGGCTTTGACGGTGTATATGACATGAACCTTACTGCAGACCTTACCATTATGGAAGAAGCAACCGAGTTCCTCGGCAGAGTGAAGAATGGCGGCAAGCTTCCCATGATCACTTCCTGCTCGCCCGGTTGGATTAAGTTCTGCGAGCATTATTTCCCCGAAATGACCGAAAATCTCTCGACCTGCAAGTCGCCTCAGCAGATGTTCGGTGCAATGTATAAGACCTTCTACGCACAGAAGATGGGTCTTGATCCCAAGGATATTGTATTCGTTTCGGCTATTCCCTGTACGGCTAAGAAGTTTGAAATCGGTCGTCCCGATCAGTCCGCCGCAGGCGTTCCTGACGTTGACGTTGCTATCACGACAAGAGAGCTTGCCAGAATGATTCAGAAGGCAGGTATCGACTTTGCGACCATTGAAGATGCGAAATTTGACGATCCTTTCGGTATTGGCTCGGGCGCGGGCGTTATCTTCGGCGCTACCGGCGGCGTTATGGAGGCTGCGCTCAGAACGGCTGCTGAAGTCATCGAAGGCAAGCCCCTTGAAAAGCTTGAGTTCAGCGAAGTTCGCGGTACGGAAGGCGTTAAGTTTGCTTCCTACTCGCTCGGCGGTATGACGGTCAACGTGGCTATCGCTTCGGGCACGGCGAATGCTAAGGCACTCCTTAAGGACGTTCAGGCAGGTAAGGTAGACGTTCAGTTTATCGAGATCATGGCTTGCCCCGGCGGTTGCGTAAACGGTGGCGGTCAGCCCTATCAACCTGCTTCGCTTCGCAACAACGTAGACCTTCGTGCGCTTCGCGCATCGGTTCTCTATAAGGCGGATGCGGCAATGGATCTCAGAAAGAGCCACGAAAACTCTGCTGTTAAGATGCTTTACGATGAATACTTCGGCGAGCCCAACAGCCACAAGGCTCACGAGATTCTTCACACCTCTTACGTTAAGAGAGGTCTGTAATTTTAAACAAAACCCCATTCCGCGTGAATGGGGTTTTATAGTTTACTTTTATTTTATAAATTTTATAAATTTTTTACCTTTTTTTGCAACGAATGGGAGATTAAATCCGTCTATAAGGGTGAAGGTACCTGAAAAACACGGAGGTGATAAAATGGATGACGCGCAGATCGTTCAGCTATATTTCGAGCGTTCGGAAGCTGCTTTAACAGAAACAGCGGAGCGTTACGGACGGATTTTACAGTCGGTTGCGTACCGCGTGCTGTTGTCGCACGAGGATGCGGAGGAATGCGCAAACGAAACCTATTTGCGCGCATGGAACAGCATTCCGCCTGAGAAGCCTAAAAAGCTTTCGGCGTATTTGTGTAAGATTGCGCGTAATCTTGCGCTTGATCTGCTTGATTGCAGAAAAAGCAAAAAGCGGGGCGGCGGCGTGATCACAGCGGAGCTGTCTGATGCCATTCCTGACACATCGGGAGAGGATTTCTCGGATGAGATTGCATTGAAAATGGCACTTGACAGCTTTTTGAAGTTGCTTTCTTCCCGTGATCGAAAGCTTTTTCTTGGTCGTTATTGGTATTGCTTTGCTATCCGTGAGCTTGCTGAATGCTATCAAATGAGCGAAAGCCACGTCAAGTCCGTGTTACACCGCACCCGACTTGCCTTGAAGGCGCATCTTGAAGCGCATGGCATTGTTTTGTAAAGAGAGGTAGAATGATGAAAGATAAAAAATTAATGCGAAGCTTTTCGTTGATCGACGAAGAGCTTGTTGCTGAGGCTGATCCTACTGAGGCGCTTTTGGCATCGCGTGCAAAAAGACGTAAAAGCGTATGGAAAAAATTCACCGTATCCATGATTGCCGCTTGTTTTGTATTGGCAATCGTCATTCCCGTTTTATTGTTTGGCGGCGACCGTTACGTCGGCGATTATACGACGGTTAGTCCGACGGTGACGTTCGCACCATTACCATTGGTGACTGAATGGGTCGGGGATTCGTTTGATGCACCGACAGGTGATGAAGAGGGCTCTTCAGTACCGACGGAGCCGGACAACTCAAGCGTATCACCGGGCGGAAGTTATACCGAGATCGTGGAAAACGCCTTTATCAATACGTCAGACACGAATCGGAGTTATTTTTCGATTGACGTCAGTACGGCATCCTTTCCGAATATCCGCTCTACGCTGAAGTCGGGGTATTTGCCGCAGAAGGATGCGTATCGCATAGAGGAAATTCTCAATTATTTCAAATTTGATTACGAAACGCCGACCAATGGTGATGTTTTCGCACTGAATGCTTCCATGTTTTCGTGTCCTTACAATCAGGAAACAGTACTTTTGACGATTGGGCTTGCCGCTGAGGCTGTGGAATTTAAAAACGTGCAGAACAATCTTGTGTTTTTAATTGACGTCAGCGGGTCGATGTATAGCGAAAATAAGCTTCCGCTCGCGCAGAAGGCGTTTAAAATGCTTGCTGAAAATCTGAATCCCACCGACCGTGTGTCGATTGTGACTTATGCGGGGAATGAGACGGTTGCGCTTTCAGGCGCTTATGGCTATGAAAGGGATAAGATTTTATCTGTGATCGACGATCTTCAGGCGGGCGGCTCGACGGCGGGCTCGGCGGGTATTCTGACGGCGTATCAGCTTGCATCTGAGTATTTTATCGAGGGCGGAAACAATCGTGTGATTCTGATGACTGACGGTGATTTCAACGTCGGTATATCTGACACAAATGCGCTGGTGTCGATGATCAGCGAGAAACGCTCGAGCGGCGTATATTTCTCTGTCTACGGATTTGGTATGGATAACTGGCAGTCTGATAAAATGGAAGCGCTTGCGCTTGCGGGCAACGGCATGTACGGGTTTATTGATTCCGAGCTTGAGGCAAAGCGCGCTCTCGTCGATGAGATCGGCGGCAGTCTTGTGGTGGTTGCCAAAGACGTAAAGGCGGGTATTGTCTTTAATGCGGATTACGTTGATTCCTACCGTCTGATTGGGTACGAAACCAAGCAGTTAACACAGGACGCATTTGAAAATACTGAAACGGATGCGGGTGAGATCGGCTCGGGACACACCGTAACGGTGGTATACGAACTGAAGCTTTGCGAGGGTGTTTCGCAGTCTGACATGGGAACGCTTGCAACGCTTGAGCTGAAGTATAAAACGCCCGATACGAATGAAGATAAAACACTCGCACTTGATGTTACGACGGCCCTTTATCACGAGGAATTGACCGATCAAGACGCGTTTGTGGCATCGGTTGTGGAGTTTGTGCTTCTGGCGCGCGACTCCGTTTATAAAGGCGATGCAACGCTTGATGACTTGATCGCTCGTCTTGATGGGCTCGATCTGACAGAGGATGCGTATAAAGCAGAATTCCGCGAGATTGTTAAGCTTTATCGTGCGTTAACAGAGAATTAACGAGCAATGGCAACCGAAGGTTGCCATTGCTTTTAACGAAAACAGCAACCGTTGGTTGTCAACTAACGGTTGCTGTTTTTTTTGTGTAGATTTAAAATTACTTTGAGAGTCTTGCTTCGAGAGCGTTGAGCTGTTCGTGAAGCTCTGAGGGAACGGTATCGCCGATGAGCGCATAGAATTCGCGGATGTTGGCGATGTCGGCAAGCCAGCTTTCCTTATCAACCGAAAGAAGCTCTTCCATGGTTTCTTTGGAAAGATCGAGTCCGGTTACGTCGATGTCAGAGGTGTCGGGAATATAACCGATCTCGGTTTCCTTGGCAGAAGCTTTGCCGTCGCAACGGTCGAGCATCCAGAGAAGAACGCGGAGGTTATCGCCGAAGCCGGGCCAAATGAAGTTACCTTCTTCATCGGTTCTGAACCAGTTAACGTGGAAGATTTTGGGTGCTTTTTCGATCTTTTTGCCCATGTTGAGCCAGTGCGCGAAGTAGTCACCCATATTGTAACCAACGAAAGGACGCATAGCCATAGGGTCGCGTCTGACCACACCGACAGCACCTGCAGCGGCGGCGGGGGTTTCGGAAGCCATGATCGAGCCTACGAACGTACCGTGGTTCCAGTCAAACGACTGATATACGAGGGGCGCGGTTTTGGCGCGTCTGCCGCCGAATACGATCGCGTCAATCGGTACGCCGTTGGGATTGTTAAATTCCTTTGAGATGCAGGGGCAGTTGGTAGCCTTTGCCGTGAAACGCGAGTTGGGATGTGCGCCGCAGGTCGATTTGTCGGCTTTGTTGTACTTGGTATAGTCCCAAGGGTTGCCCTTCCAGTCGATTGCTTGTGCGGGAGGATTCTTGTTAAGGCCTTCCCACCAAACCGTGTTATCGGCAGTATTGTGAACGACGTTGGTGAAGATGGTGTCCTTCATCGTGGTAGCAAGCGCGTTGGGGTTCGACTTGTCGTTCGTACCGGGAGCTACGCCAAAGAAGCCGTTTTCGGGGTTTTGTGCCCAAAGTCTGCCGTCTTCGCCTACGCGGAGCCATGCGATGTCGTCACCGACCGTCCATACCTTGTAGCCTTGTTCTGCGAGAAATTCCGGAGGAATGAGCATTGCAAGGTTGGTTTTGCCGCAAGCCGAGGGGAATGCGGCGCAGATGTAACGGGTTTCGCCGTTGGGTTTTTCGATGCCGAGAATGAGCATATGCTCTGCCATCCAGCCTTCGTTTCTGCAGAGCCATGATGCGATACGGA
>CAZMAF010000068.1:0-7082 GCA_964564225.1 uncultured Lachnospiraceae bacterium | reverse complement strand
TCCATGATGGATTTTTCTTTGTCCTACTCGGTTAGTGTGATTTCTTCGTTAAGAATATCACGCTTTGTCTGGAGGGTTATTTTTTAAAATCAGTTTTCGGGGGTTTCGTCCTGCGCGGGATCTTCCGTGGAAACGGGAGTCTCGGTCGAGGTAGGAGTCTCGGTAGTCGTAGGGGTTTCAGTAGTCGTAGTTTCTACCGTCGTGGTCTGTTCGGGAATGCCGTAGTAATCGTCGGGGTTGCCGACGTCTGCCTTAGCCTTGGTGGGCTGAATGATGAAGAATGCGAGCGCTACGATAACGAAGAAAATTGCAAGAACGATGGTAACCTTGTTCCAGAATGCATCTTTGTTTTTGCCCTTGCCCTTGCCGTAGTAGGTGTCTGACGAGCTGCCGCCGATCACGCCCGAAAGCCCTTGAGATTTTGAAGACTGTCTGAGTACCGAAAAGGTAAGTATTGCGGCCGCAAGTACCATAAGTACGACCAGAATAATTTCAATAATTTCCATAAGTGTAATTCCTCCATAGTGAGAATATTGTATGATGCCCGACTTCGCGGGCGACATCGATTGAAAGCGTTATGTTACGGAAAACCATCTCAAAAGAGAGTTGGTGGGCCATCAGGGACTCGAACCCCGGACCAACCGGTTATGAGCCGGTAGCTCTAACCACCTGAGCTAATGGCCCGTATATATCTATAAATAGTTCCATAAACGCAAAAGTAAGTATACCATAGAAAAAAATGTTTGTCAATACTAAAAAACGGGATAAATGAAAATAATTTTTGAATTTTGGGGGGCTTTTTTGGGTAATTTGTGAATTTTCGTTGACAAACGAATCACTTTCGTTTATCATAAGAGTAGGCAGCACCGTTAAGGAGGTAGCAAATATGGCTGAACAGTACAGCGTTTTATTGTCTGAGCTTGTCCGTGATTTTTCCCTTGGCGTTTTATATATGCCCGAGCGCAAGGTGGAGGTTATTTGCCGTGACGTGAACCGTCCCGGTCTTCCGCTTGCCGGCTTTTTCGATCATTTTGAGTCATCGCGTATTCAGATCATCGGCAAGGTGGAGTATTTATATTTACAGAGTCTTGATGACGGGATGCGTCAAAAGCGTCTGCACGATTTTTTTGAAAAACGTCCCGTTGCCGTTGTTTATACGGCGGGGCTGTCCGCCAATGATGAGGCGCTTGCGTTTGCCAAAGAAAACGACGTGCCGCTTTTGTCAACGACAACGCCCACTTCGTCCTTTATGTCGACTCTGATCGCATCGCTTGCAGTGTCGCTGGCACCCCGTATTACCCGCCACGGTGTTCTCGTTGAGGTGTACGGCGAGGGTATTCTTCTGCTTGGCGACTCGGGCATCGGTAAGAGTGAAACGGCAATTGAGCTTGTCAAACGCGGTCACAGACTGATTGCTGACGATGCGGTTGAGATCAAGCGCGTATCGGATAAGACGCTTGTCGGCTCAGCACCTGAGCTGATCCGCCACTACGTCGAGCTGCGCGGTATCGGTATTGTCGATATTCGCAGAATTTTCGGTATGGGAGCGGTCAAAATGAGTGAA
Organism: uncultured Lachnospiraceae bacterium; assembly: GCA_964564225.1. Classification (GTDB taxonomy): domain Bacteria; phylum Bacillota; class Clostridia; order Oscillospirales; family CAG-272; genus RGIG1993. The sequence goes on along the minus strand of CAZMAF010000068.1, from coordinate 5,518 downwards.
AAGATCGATCTTGTGGTACAGATCGAGCAATGGAATTCCGAAAAGAGCTATGACCGATTCGGCACGGAAACCGAGTATATTGATATTATGGGGCTGAAAATTCCTTCGTATACCATTCCCGTTAAACCGGGTAGAAACCTTGCGGTTATTTTGGAGATCGCCGCAATGAATCACCGTCAGAAGAAGATGGGCTATAATACGGGCGCTGAGCTTGAGGAGCGCTTGATGAAGCAGTTTGGACTTGATGAAAACGGTAACGAGGTCGTTCCGCTTTCATAAAAAACCACTCCGCGAAAAAGCGGAGTGGCAGTGAGTCGTTAGGTTTTGTCCTTGTTCTTGGGAACGAGCAGAATGATGAGCGCGATGACAAGTCCTGCGACAACGAGCGCAATTACCAGTCCCGTATAGGCAAATCCGTCGTTGTCAGGACGGGTTTCGGCGGTATCGGGCGTGGTTGTCAGGGGTGTGTCCATCATACTCGACGAGATCGGCGTATCTGTCGTTATCGGTAACGTTGTGACATCGCTGTCGGGCAGTACGGTGATACTTGTCGAGGGTGTCGTTGCGTCGGTTGCGGCAGGCGCTGTCGTTCTCGGTTCGGCATACGCCGTCAAGGACACGAAAACGAGAAGGATTACGGCGAAAAGCGCCGCAAGACTTCTTCCGGATGCATTCGGCATGACAATAGATCCTTTCATGGTTTGGTTTTTGTTGTAAAAACCGTTTTTAGTATGCCGTTTACCGTTGGTATTTATGTCAGATTCGGAAAGGTATTTTTTTGAAATGGAAACGAAACGTTTTGCCAAAAACGATGCGGGTTTTATCTGTGAAAATTGCAAAAAAGAGGTTTTGCCCCTTGGCAAAAGCTCAAGAAATCACTGTCCTTTTTGTTTGTCGTCGCTTCACGTTGACGAAAATCCCGGCGATCGCGCCAACGGGTGTCGGGGGCTTCTTCGAGCGGTGGCAGCAGTGACTGATCCTAAAAAAGGATATATTATCATTCATAAATGTGATAAATGCGGAAAGCTCGTCCGTTGCCGCGCGGCGCACGATGCGGCGGTTCAACCCGATAATATGAAGCTTATTATCGCTTTGACGGCACATTCGGGTGAGTATACGATTTAAAAAAACGGCACGGGAGGGTGTGTTTTTTGCACAACGGCAAGATTTATGCTTGCGACAGCGAAGCATTTGCCAAAGAACAGCGTGCTTGTTTTGAAGGGCTTGAATAAAAAAGGAGCTGTAAAAAAACAGCCACCCAAAGAAAACAAGACTCGTCGGAGATGAGTCTTGTTTTTTATGCATAGAAGGAAGCCGATTTCGCGCAAGCGAAATCGCTTTTTTATTTTTCGTTTCCGTCGTCGTCAAAATGCTTTTTGAGGGAAATTTCGACGGGAACGACTGAAAGAATCAGACAAAGTGTTTGCACGCCCATAATGATGCAGCCGACTGTGCCGACGGTATTTTCCGCACTGTTTCTGAAAAAGAAAAGCGGGATGGCTGTGGCAAGAAGCGGGAAGCCGATGTATTGCCAGAGTTTGCCGACGGTGCGGTGGGCGAATGCCCACGTTTTGTCGTTTTTCATCGAGCGCGCGGTGCGGTAGCCGAAGATGGGGTTGATTTTTTTTGGCGGATTTTTGGCGAAATAATATCCGAATCCGATCATGATTGCGGGAATGAGAAGGGATACGGTCAGCATAACGATAAAGGTCATAAGTACTCCGATCAGTCGATGTCTAACAGCTTACGCGCTTTTTCGATCCGTTTGATGAGGCGGCGGGCGGCAAGGCGGCGCAGGGGACGGTCATTGCATACAACGAAGCGCAATTGTTCCTCGCTTAAAAAGGGATTTTCGGCAAAGAGCTTCAGAAATTGAAGCGTTGAGCCTTTATAGCGGATGACCTTCAGGGAGGTACAGCTATAAAAAGCATCCTCGCCGACGTATTCCAGCGATTTTGGCAGTATGACATGCGTCATGGCGGTGCAATCCATAAAGGCGTAGTCACCGATGGTACGAACACCTTCTTCGAGTTCTATGTTTCGCAGATTGTGACATAGTGCGAATGCGCCTGTGTCGATGTGTTCGGGTGTTTTATAAAAAAGAACGTCGCGGAGTCCTGCGGCAAAGCAAGCGCCGCGCGGAATCACGGTAGCGCCGCCGAAAAGGAGGCCTGTGAACAGGCTGTTGTTGCACTGAAGCGCGCGATATGCAAATGCGTCGATCTGCGTTACGGAGGTGGGGATGTCGAGCATCAGTCCGGGATTGGCACTGTTGAACGCGCCCCGTCCGACTCGTTTCAGGTTGCTTCCGTACTCAAAGCAGGAAAGGGTAGCGCCGTCAAATGCGCCATCCTCGATTTCAATGACGCTTGAGGGGATTTCAAGTTCAAGACAGTAACGGCAGTCGGCAAATGCGCACTGTCCGATGACGGAAACGCCGTCTAATACGCCCTCGGTATCCTGGCGGTTGGGCGGAAAACGCAAAAGCTTGCCGTTGGCGGTATAGAGAACGCCGTCGCAGTCGCAAAGGTGTTCGTTTTCGTTATCAACGTATATGGCTTCGAGCTGAGGGCAAACGCCGAGCGGGCGTTCTACCGTCTGATAGCCGCCGCACCATTTTTCCGCTATACGGAATATTGTTGCCGTTTGTTCGTCTTCGATATCTTCGTAAAGGTCGGGCGCGATGGAATGCGGCAGAATACGCTTGACGGTTTTGGGGATAAACAGCGTAACGGCATTTTTAAATTCTGCCGTAATTTCGACGATATTCTTGTTCCCGATTCGCTCGGGAATATGGATCTCGGTTTTTTTGCCGACGTATTCTTTCAAAGAGAGTCCGTCCTCGATTTCTTCGCAGACAAAATCTGACAAAACGTCTTCCGTGACGTTGAAGACAGAGGCAATCTTGTGGATGCGGTAAAGCTTGTTTTCGTAATCGTGTTGAAAGGTGAGGGCGGTGTTTTCATCGGGAAAAGTTTCGCTCAGCACGTCAAGAAGCGCTTTGTCTTCTGCTTTTGTCAGAATGGAGCGCGCGGAGTATTTGCCGTCCTTCAAAGCGATGGTGACGAAGGGCTTTCCGGATGCTTTTAAAAGCTCAATTTCCTGTCTGACCGAGGGGCTTCGCAGAAAAGGCTCGCTGAGATAAAAAATCACGCCGACACAGTGGGGATCGCAAATGCGCGCATTTGCCGCATTTGCCCAATCTTTTCCCGCGGGCAGACCTTCGTCATACCAGAAACGCAGGCGTGTTTCGGAATTGTAGGAAAAAAAGGCGAGATCGTGATATACGTCTTTATAATCGAGATGCGAGTAAGAGATGAAAACGTAATTCCGGGCATTGTCGCGATGAGCGGGAAGATGCTCCCGCAGCCATTCGAGGTGTTTGGCGTGTACCTCGCGGTCGTCGGAATCGAGTTTGGCAACGCCTTCGAGATAGGACTCGATGATTAAAAGCTTTTCTTCGTTTGAATAGTCGGACCACGTGCGGTTTTGTGACATAGCTTTATCCTTTCGTGATTAAATTGGGATCAGCTGCGCAGAACGCGGATAACGTCTTCGGCAGAGATGCCGAGCGTCCGGTACAGGCTTTCGCCGCGCTTTCCTTCGCCAAAGCTGTCGATGGCAAGGGTGGTATAGGCGCGGTCTTTCATTGCAGGATGGGTGCGGATGGCATCGTAAAGCGCTACGCCAACGCCGCCCGTGCGGATGCCCTCTTCGAGAAAGACGATCGGTTCCGAGCTGTTCCTGAGGACTTCGAGAATTTCGTTTGTCGGTAAAGGCTTCAGCTTTTCAAGAACGATGATGGCAAGCGAGAAGCCCTGCTCTTTGAGAAGCGCTTGCGCGCGCCCGGCTTCGACGACACCGTGGGAATAGGTGAGCAGATAGCCGTCAGGGGCGGCAGTCTTGCTGATAAGAAGGTGGTTGCCGTAGGGGACAAAATTCTCGTTGCAAAGCTCGGCAGAGTTCGGATAACGGACGAAGGTGGCGACGTTTGATGAAAGTCCTACCTTTATATAATGGGAAAGAGAAGCGAACGTTGTTGGGGCAAAGATTTCAATTTCGGGAATAGTAGAAAGAAAGGCGACATCGTAAATGCCGTGATGCGTTGGCCCGTCCTGCGAGGCAAGAGAGGCGCGGTCGATTGGCACGACCATTGGAACACGCTGAAGCGCAACGTCGTGCAGAATGCTGTCGTAAGCGCGTTGCAAAAAGGAGGAATAGATCGGAACGATCGGCTTTTTACCGCCGAGTGAAAGTCCTGCTGCGAAAATGAGGGCGTGTTCTTCGGCAATTCCGACGTCGAAAAATCGGTCGGGATAAGCTTCGGCGAAGGAGTAGAGCCCGCATCCGTCCTCCATTGCCGCGGTGATGGCGATGATGTCGGGATCGTTTTCGGCAAGTTCTGCGAGAATTTCACCGAGCGCTTGTGAGAAATTCTTTTGGCTCGTGCTGCCTTCGGGAGAAACCGAGTGGTAACGGTTGGGGTTTTCTTCGGCGGGCGCGTAGCCCTTGCCTTTAACGGTTTTGATATGGATAACGGTGCTTTGTCCGGCACGCTTGGCTTCTTTTAACAGGGTTTCCACCGTTTCGTAATCGTTGCCGTCGATAGGACCGAGATAGTAAAGCCCCATATCCTCAAAATAGTTACTGCCGTAAAGCAGATTTTTAAGAGCCTTTTTGCTCCATCGCATAATGCGGATGAGTCCTTTGCCGATTAGCGGAATATGCGAAAGAATGCGGTGCGTCAGCGTTTTGGAGCGCAGATAACCGCGCCGAGAGCGAATTTTGGCAATGTAGCGCGCAACGCCGCCGATGTTTTTGGAAATCGACATTTCGTTTTCATTCAGAATGATCACCAGACGGAGCGCGGGGTCGATATTGTTGAGAGCCTCGTGCACAAGTCCGCCCGTGAACGAGCCGTCGCCGATAACGGCTACGGTATAAGAGTCGCGTCCTGCGAGCTTGTCGGCTGTCGCAAAACCAATGGCTGCCGAGAGGGAAGTACTGCTGTGTCCTGCACCGTAAGCATCGTGCTTGCTTTCTGCACGCTTGGTAAATCCCGAAATGCCGCCGGGCTTGCGGAGCATATCAAAATCCTTACCGCGTCCCGTTAAGAGCTTGTGGACGTAGGATTGATGTCCCACGTCAAATATGATGCGGTCATTCGGCGTTGTGAAGACTTTGTGAAGCGCGATGGAAAGCTCGACGACGCCAAGATTGGAAGCGAGATGTCCGCCGGTTCTGGCGGTTGAGTCGACAAGCATTGCGCGGATTTCATCGGCAAGCTCTTTGGCTTTTTCCGGTGTCAGCGTTTTGATATAGGATTGCAGATCAGGTATATTTAAAAAGGAATACTCTGTGTTCATAGCTGCCCTTTGCAAGATTTCAGGTGATTTTGTTGCGCATTCTTGTATAGAATGCGTATGGATGCAAGTTGATTATACATCGTTTTGGGCATTTTGTCAATATTTAAAAAAATCTAAAAAAAGTTGAAAAAAGGTATTGACAAAGTAGAAAT
>CAZMAF010000067.1:0-7112 GCA_964564225.1 uncultured Lachnospiraceae bacterium | reverse complement strand
ACGGTATCAAAAATCCGCTTTGAGTGCCGAAAACCCTTGATATATAAGGCTTTTTCGACTTGCGTTAATTATTCCCACTCTATCGTTCCCGTAGGCTTAGGGGTAATATCGTACAAAACACGATTGATACCTTCAACCTCGGTTACGATTCTCTTTGTAATCTTATGCAAAACTGCATAAGGAATTTCCTCGATTGTTGCCGTCATAGCATCCTTGGAATTAACAGCGCGCAAAATAGCAGGCCAGCCTTCATAGCGGCTGTCATCCTTAACACCAACACTCTTGATATCGGGAATAACAACGAAATACTGCCACACCTTTGAACTGAGACCGCAATTTGCAAACTCTTCGCGAAGAATAGCATCCGCCTCGCGGAGGGCATGAAGTCGATCGCGCGTAATCGCACCAAGGCAACGCACACCAAGACCGGGACCCGGAAAAGGCTGACGGTCAACCATCTCGGACGGAAGTCCCAAGGCTCTACCGACCATACGCACTTCATCCTTGTAAAGAAGCTTGACAGGCTCAACCAATTCAAAGTTCAAATCCTCGGGCAATCCCCCTACGTTATGATGGGATTTCACCGCTTTCTTACCTTCTGCCGCATTAATACTTTCGAGAATATCGGGATAAATTGTCCCCTGCGCAAGATAAGCAATGCCATCAAGCTTTCTTGCCTCCTCAGCGAACACCTCGATAAATTCCTTACCGATAATCTTACGCTTAGTCTCAGGATCGGATACACCTTCAAGAAGACCCAGAAAACGATCGGTTGCATCAATATAAATAAGATTGGCATCAAGCTGATTTCTGAAGACGTCAATTACGTTTTCCGATTCGTTTTTACGCATCAAACCGTGATTGACGTGTACGCAAACAAGCTGTTTGCCGATAGCCTTAATCAAAAGCGCCGCAACAACCGAAGAATCCACGCCCCCCGAAAGCGCCAAAAGAACCTTTTTATTACCAATCTGCTTGCGCACCTCTGCTATCTGCTCTTCAATAAAGGCTTCTGCCAACTGAGTGGAATCAATACGCGCCATAGATTCCGGACGTCTGTTCGTTTCCATAGAATTTACCTCTTACTTAATTACCGTATTTTTGTCTTTTTGAATAACGTCGTGCGCGCCACCCTCAATGATACTCGTCGCCGAAACAAGCGTAAGAATCGCCTTTTCCTGAAGCTCAGGAATAGTAAGTGCGCCACAGTTACACATCGTCGAACGAACCTTTGCAAGCGACAACGCAACATTATCCTTCAGACTGCCTGCGTAAGGAACGTAAGAGTCGACACCTTCTTCAAAGGAAAGCTTCTTATCGCCACCGAGGTCATATCTTTGCCAATTTCTCGCTCTTGCCGAACCTTCGCCCCAATATTCCTTATAATAAGTACCGCCAATCGATACACGATTCGAGGGCGATTCATCAAAACGCGCAAAATATCTACCAAGCATTACAAAATCAGCACCCATAGCAAGCGCAAGTGTAATATGGTGATCGTGAACGATACCGCCATCAGAACATACCGGAATATATATACCCGTTTCTTCAAAATATCTGTCACGTTCAGCACAAACCTCGATCAAAGCCGTTGCCTGACCTCTGCCAATACCCTTGGTTTCACGGGTAATACAAATCGAACCGCCGCCAATACCAACCTTAATAAAGTCAGCACCGCAATCCGCAAGGAAGCGGAATCCTTTAGCATCTACGACATTACCTGCACCCACCTTAACACTATCACCGTAGTTCTCGCGAATCCATGCAATCGTAAGCTTTTGCCATTCCGAAAAACCTTCGGAAGAGTCAATACACAAAACGTCAACACCGGCTTCTACAAGCGCGGGAACACGTACTGCATAATCACGGGTGTTAATGCCTGCGCCAACAACGTAACGCTTGTCTGAATCAAGAAGCTCGTTGGGATTTCTCTTGTGCGTATCATAATCCTTACGGAAAACCATATAACAAAGATGTCCTTCTTTGTTCACGATCGGAAGCGAGTTAAGTTTGTTATCCCAAATGATATCATTTGCAGTTTTGAGTGTCGTTCCTTCTTCCGCCCAGATCAGCTTAGAGAAAGGAGTCATGAATTCCGAAACGTTCGTCGAAAAATCCATTCTCGATACGCGGTAATCACGGCTCGTTACAATACCGAGAAGCTTACCCGTAGCCGTGCCGTCATCAGTAACGGCAACCGTGGAGTGACCGGTCTTTTCCTTCAGCGCAACTACGTCGGCAAGTGTAGCATCAGGCATAATATTAGAGTCAGATACGACAAAACCGGCTTTATAATTCTTTGCGCGTCTAACCATTGCAGCCTCGTCTTCAATCGACTGCGAGCCGTAAATGAACGCCACACCGCCCTCGGTTGCCAGCGCAACGGCAAGTCTGTCACCCGATACTGACTGCATAATAGCCGATACCATCGGAATATTCATCGTAATTTTAGGCGTTTCACCCTTTTCAAACTTCACAAGAGGAGTCTTAAGACTAACGTTAGCAGGGATGCATTTATCCGAAGAATATCCGGGGATTAACAAATATTCATTAAAAGTATGAGAAGGTTCATTAATAAAGATTGCCATGATTATATCTTCCTTTCATCAACAAATTGTTTGCTTTCACAGTAAAAGCAACGGCAAACACCGTTTTCTCGTTCAGTCCATTTAAATATCTGGTCAAGCTCTTGCTCGCAAGTCGTAATGCAAGCGGGATTTTTGCATTGAACTCGATTGACAAGATACTCGCCCTGCGGCATTGTAATTGAACCGCCTTGCTCAGATTCTTTAAGCAATTTCAAAATCAGCGCCATACGAATATATTTACCGTTTTTAACCTGTTTGAAATAACACGCTCTCGGATCTTTGTCAACTGCAACGCTGATCTCGTTAACTCTTGGGAGAGGATGCAAAACCGAAAGATCTGCTTTAGCCGCCACAAGCTTATCAGGTGTCAGAATATAACTATCCTTCAAACGTTCATATTCATAAGGATCCGCAAAACGCTCGCGCTGAATGCGCGTCATATACAGAATATCAAGTTCGGAAATCGCCTCGTCAAGACTTGTCGTTTCACTGTACTGCATTCCTTTTTTGTTAAGCGTTTCAAAAACAACGTAACTCGGAAGCTTTAGTTCATCGGGTGAAATCAAAACGATACGAATACCCTCATAACGCGACAAAGCCGCAATCAAGGAATGAACCGTTCTGCCGTACTTCAGATCGCCGCAAAAACCAACCGTCAGGTTATTTAATTTCCCTTTTTCCCGATAAATTGTAAGCAAATCGGTCAAAGTCTGTGTCGGATGGCAGTGTCCTCCGTCACCCGCATTAATGACAGGAATGGAAGCATTCATCGCCGCAACAAGAGGCGCGCCTTCCTTTGGATGACGCATTGCGATAATATCCGCATAACAGCTTATCGTCTTTGCTGTATCCGCAACGCTTTCCCCTTTGGCAGCAGAAGAACTTTGTGCTTCAGAAAAACCGATAACGTTTCCACCAAGCGAAAGCATTGCCGATTCAAAACTCAAGCGAGTTCTAGTCGACGGCTCAAAGAAAAGCGTTGCCAACGTTTTACCCTTGCAGGCTTCGCCATACTTTTGCGGATTTTTATCAATATCGCTCGCAATCTCGATCAGCTCATATAACTCCTCGACGGTAAAGTCGTGAATATCAATTAAGCTTTTCATAGTGTACCTCGTTACGCTTTTGCGCCGTTAACAGCAAGATAATTCTTTATACGGGTAACGTTTTCACTGTTCGCAGGATTTTCTTCAAGATATTCGATAATATCGTATACATCTACTACCGAATATACGGGGAAACCGAATTCATCCTCCACTTCAGACATCGCAGATTTTTCTGTCTTACCCTTTTCCTTACGGTCTACCATAACGAAGGTCGCGGCAACCTTGACATCTTCAAGTGCGGAAAGAATTGCCATACTCTCACGAATGGCAGTGCCCGCCGTAATAACGTCTTCAACAATAACAACCTCTTCCCCTGCCTTGGGAACATATCCTACAAAAACGCCGCCTTCGCCATGATCCTTCGCTTCCTTGCGATTGAAGAAGAACGGAATATCGAGCCCTTCTTTGGAAAGCGCAATCGCAGAAGATACAGCAATCGAAATACCCTTATACGCAGGGCCGTACAGAACCGAACGCTTATTACCTACTTTTTCAAGATACGCCTTCGCATAAAATTCGCCGAGCTTTGCAATCTGATCGCCCGTTTTTATGTCACCTGCGTTAATAAAATACGGAATCTTTCTACCGCTCTTAGCTGTAAAATCACCGAATTTCAAAACGCCGGCACCTTCCAAAAACTGAATAAACTCTCTCTTATAAGCTTCCATGTTTAAACACTCCTTAATCTACAAATTCTTTAACGCATCTCTCATAAGCGGCAACAGGATCTTCTGCCGCAGTAATCGGTCTTCCGACTACAATATAATCAGAACCAATCTTTTTAGCTTCTTCAGGTGTCATAACGCGCTTCTGGTCACCCTTATCGCCGTCAGCAAAACGAACACCCGGTGTTACGGTAACAAAACCACAACCGCAGACTTCGTGTACCTTTCCCGCTTCAAGAGGAGAACAAACTACACCGTCGAGACCTGCTTTTTTTGCGTTAGCGGCATAATGCATAACAACTTCGGGCAAATTTCTATCAATCAGAAGATCATTTTTCATTGCTTCTTCATCAGTGGAAGTCAGCTGAGTTACAGCAATGAGAATCGGTCGGCTACCGTCTTCTCTCGTTAAACCTTCGATTGCGGCTTCCATCATACGAACCGTACCGGAAGCATGTAGATTCGTCATATCTACGTCGAGTCTTGATAATACCGCCATACTCTTTTTAACCGTATTGGGAATATCATGCAGCTTCAGATCAAGAAAAATTTTATGTCCGCGACGCTTGATCTCACGAACGATCGAGGGACCCTCGGCATAATACAGCTCCATACCGATTTTTACAAAAGGTTTTTTACCGGTAAATCGGTCGAGAAAAGCAAATGTCTTCTCCGCACTATCAAAATCACAAGCAATAATAACATCTTTTCCCATTAGTTACATCCTCCGATTATTTCACTTAAAGAATTAATATTATACTTTTTCATCACTACGGGGAGTTCGTGAATAATATCACGACAAGCATAAGGATTCACAAGATTTGCCGCACCCACCTGAACTGCCGTAGCGCCCGCCAACATCATTTCAATGACGTCTTCGGCAGACGAAACACCACCCATACCGATTACGGGTATCTGAACGGCGTGTGCCACCTGATAAACCATACGAACAGCCACAGGAAAAATTGCACTACCGGAAAATCCCCCCATCTTATTGGCGATCACAGGCTTTTTTGTTTTCGGATCAATACGCATTCCAAGAAGCGTATTGATCAAGCTGATACCGTCAGCACCGGCTTTTTCGCAAGCTTTGGCAATTGCTACGATATCGGTAACGTTAGGTGAAAGTTTGATAAACACAGGTTTTGTGGTAACAGCTTTAACCCCACGGGTAACCTCTGCCGCCGCCTCAGGTGACGTACCAAAACTCATACCGCCGCCATGTACGTTGGGGCAACTGACGTTTACCTCAAACCAACCAACCTGATCACATGAATCGAGCATCCGACAAGTATATGCGTAATCTTCAACCGAGAAACCACTAACATTTGCCATAACTTTTTTATGAAAACAGGTAGCGAGCTTAGGAAGCTCCTCGGAAATTACCTTCTCAACACCGGGATTCTGCAAGCCAACCGCATTAATCATACCTGCCGTACACTCAGCAATACGCGGCGTAGGATTACCAAAACGAGGATCCTTGGTTGTCCCCTTAAACGAAAACGTACCCAGCATATTGATATCATAAAGCTCGGCAAATTCATAACCAAATCCAAACGTACCGCTTGCCGGAATAATCGGATTGTCCAGTGTAATACCGCAGAGTTCGACCTTTAAGTTTGCCATAAGATCTCCTCCTTCTTCAAAACAGGACCTTCTTTACAAATACGCTTATTACCCGTTACAGTCTTGCAGGAGCAACCCATGCAAGCACCAAAACCACAACCCATACGTTCTTCAAAGCTAAACTGTCCGCTTGTTTTAGCCATCTTATAAATGGCTTTCAACATCGGCTCAGGACCACAGGTATAAAAATACGTATAATCAAGTTCCTTCATCGCATCGGTAACAAAACCGCGCAACCCATAAGAACCATCTACCGTTGTTACCGTAACTCTCGCACCAAGTGATGCAAATTCTTTTTCATAAAAAACCTCATCCTTGCTATTGTAGCCAAGAATAACCGTAACGTCCTTTCCCGCGGCAATCAACTGCTTGCATAGCAAATACAAAGGAGGAACACCAACACCGCCACCAATGAGCAAAGGCTTACTACCGGCAAGCATAAGATCGTATCCATTTCCCAGCCCAACCAAGACGTCAAGCTGTGTTCCAATCGGCATTTCTGCCATTTTTTCAGTCCCTTTTCCGACTACCTTGTACAATATAGTAATGCAAGTATCGCTGACATCACACACCGAAATCGGACGCCGAAGGTAAAGACCGTCAATTAAAATATTGATAAACTGTCCGCACTTAACGCCTTCAGTGTTTCCCTCGAGCTGCATACGGTATACGCTCGCCGTTAAAGGCGTATTTTCAAGAACGGTATAAAAACCTTGTTTCATATACTCTCCTCAGGCATCAATCGTCGAAATACAAAGCGTCGTTTCTTCAAGTACATCAAGAAGCACACGCACAGTATCAAGAGAAGTAAACATCGTTACGTTGTTCTCAGTAGATATTTTACGAATCTCATAACCGTCGGTCTGCGAGCCGGTTGCCGCATCACTGGTATTGATAACGTACGCTATATGACCTTGACTGATCGATTCATAAATCTCATCACTGCCATCACCAATCTTTTTCAAAACGTGAGTACGGATACCGTTCTGTTTCAAGAAATCAGCCGTACCCTTTGTCGCTTCGATATTGAAGCCAAGATTGTAAAAACGGCGGATCAAAGGGAGAGCCTCCTCTTTATCCTTATCAGCAATCGTTGCAAATACCGTACCGTAGTTCTGTAAATGCAT
>CAZMAF010000066.1:0-7736 GCA_964564225.1 uncultured Lachnospiraceae bacterium | reverse complement strand
CGTTTTCTTTTACGGATAATTCATACGTTGCACGATTTAAGACTACGTTGCCAAAGGATAACGTATTATCTGCCACGCCGCTTTTTCTGCGCGTTACGGCTCGTATTCTTGCGAGCAGTTCTTTCGCCACAAAGGGCTTGGTAACGTAATCGTCCGCACCGCAATCAAGCCCCAAAATCTTATCGTCTATTTCCGATTTTGCCGTGAGCATAATCACGGGAATTTGGTTATTATGTTTCCGTAATTCTTTCAAAACGGTGATGCCGTCTTTTTTCGGCATCATAATATCCAAAATCAACAAATCGTATATTTCACTTTCCAAATATTCAAGAGCCGCTTGCCCGTCGTAAACGGTATCAACGGAATAATTGTTATGCTTTAATATCGCCGCCAATGCGCCCGATAATGCTTTTTCATCTTCCGCCAATAATATCCTCATATCTAATTTACTCCTTCCATTTATTATATCGCACAAACCTTAAACAAACTTTAATTTCTTTTATTATAGCATATAAAAGTGAAAATTAAATGAATTTTTACGTTTTATTTGTCTTTTTCATAATATTTGCTTATTTGCATTTCTAACACAGCCAACAGGCTTTCGAGCTTGTCGGGCGGTATTTCTTTTATATCGGGTATGCCGTTTATATAAACTTCTAAAGACGGCGCTTACGATAATATTTACCCTGCAATCGTACCGAAACCGCTTTTCGATGAAGTGCAACGCATTTTGGAGCGAAACAAAATCGGCTCGCGGAGCAACGAAACCGAATATTACTTGCGAAACAAGCTCTTTTGTGGGCATTGTGGAAAAAGTATGCAGGGCGAAAGCGGTACTTCCCATATGGGCGACGTAAAGCATTATTACAAGTGTATGGGTAGGAAAAAATATAAGATTTGCGAGAAGAAAACGCTACCGAAAGAGAAGCTGGAAAACACGGTTATTGCTGTAACGGATTTGATTTTCGGCAAGACGGAAACCTTGGAACCCTATTTATCTCGGTATAAATTTTTTAGAAGTTGTCATATTTGACCATTGATTTAAACGGCGTATTTTTTGCAATAGTCAAAAACGACCACAAAAGTTGTCTTATATGACAACAAAACACTTGAAAACATTGTAATAATATGATATACTGTATATGAAAACAACTTTGAATAAATTTGGAGATTGTATGATGAAAAATTTAAAGAAGAACGTAGACCGATATATGCAATTAAAAGGTATTAAGATGTATAGCCACCTACTTATTGATATAGCACATCAATTAGGTATTCACGGAAACGAAGCGTATATATTTGCTGAAAAGGAAAAAGCAAATTTTTCGAAAATGTTAAAAGGACAAAGACCGCTGAAATATGAATTTATAGTTCCATTAGAAAAAATATTCGGTGTTTCTTTGGCAAGACTATTAGAAGAAAATGCATATAAACTTCCTGTTGAAAAGGAAAACGTGTCGTTTAATAAAGGGTTTAGATATTATGCGTATTTAGATAATTCCGATTTATATAAGAATGAATTTAATAAATTATTGGCAAAAGATGGTAAATCAATATTAAATAACACCGACGAATTTGGAAAAACTTTTTTAGATTATGTTGTTGAGTATCAAGCGGTAAATGGTGTTAGATATTTACACGAAGAATACGGAATTTCGTTAAAATGGTATCATAATCATTTTGATTTCAAAAAAGAGAAAGGAGTAATTTGGTGTGCTTTTGAAAACGCAATCGGATTTGCAAGGATTGTTGCAAGTATGAATGATGCCGATTTATTTAATGCTATATATGATTCTTACAATATGTTTTTGACTAATGGGCATTACGGCGGAGTGGATTCAATATTTTATTCTCCAGATTATTTAGAAATATTGTTGGATAATAAAATTATATTCGATTCTTTATTTGAAAGTAAAAAATATGATTTGCAATTAGGAAATATATCCAAAAGAAAACTTAAAACGGACGTATTAACCTATTATTCAATAAACCCGATATTAAACAACTGTTTAAATTATGCTTTAAAACACTTAGACAAATATAAGGTACAGGCATTAGAAATTTTAAGTTTTGGAATTAGGCATAATAAAAAAATAGCAACTCAAATTGATATGAGTTCCTGTTATGTATGCAATGAATTGGGTGGCGTTAAGAGTTTTAAAAATGATAATTTCTACGAATGTGTAATTATTGTTAATAATAGTGATACAAAAGATAGTGATATCGAAAAACTAATTAAAGATTTACCTTTATTCAATCGTTATTAAAAATACAATGGGGTGCATTATGTTTAAGAAATTTTTTAATAGAAAAGTTTTAAATGAGCAGGAAGAAAGAGATAGGTTGAGCAACCTGTCTGAAAAAGAACTTTTAATAGAAATAATTTTAGAATTAAAAAAGATTGATAATAAGTGTGATGATATAGCAAGAAAAATCGTAATTTGGAGCGATTAAATACTTGTGGAAATAATAAAATCAAACATAATAAGGCAGGCTTAATTGTCCTGCCCTTAATTTTGCATAAAAAAACAACATAAATCAAACCTTTCGGTTCAACTTACGTTGTCATTGGTGCGGATGAAGGGACTCGAACCCATATGGTCTCCCACAGGAACCTGAAACCTGCGCGTCTGCCAGTTTCGCCACATCCGCTTATATAAAAACAGCCGTCGCTGTTTTTAAGCTGGTTTATAAGACGGGGATTTCCGTCTTTTTAATACTTCCGTTATCTCGCTCTATCTTCCAAGCTTTTCCGCCACTCGATACGCTTCCGACGATTTCCTCGTCCTCGATAATGAGGGCCGCGTCGTCTTCGATCCCGTAAGCACAGTCGAAATTATAGCACACTATTTTATCAAAGTCAAGCATTCTCGCGCCATAATGCGGAGAAATTTTTCCGTCAATCCAATTTAAACCTTGGAACATTGCGTACTTCTCTTCTCCGTCCCCAAGCGCCGATTGCGAGTCAGTGTAAATGTCCGAAAACCAACAAATCGCGCCTGCGGAAAGCCCTACGAGGATCACTCCCCGTTCGTACGCTTCTTTGATCAGCGGCAATAAACCCGACTGCTGCCAATGCTCGATCATAAACACCGTATCGCCGCCACCGACGTAGATCACGTCCGCTTTTTCAAATTTCGCGCGCATTTTTTTCATGTCTGCTTCCTTGAAAACGGTCAGCGCAACGTCCGTCTTGATATTGAATACCCCCGTATACACCTTATGAAAGGTGTTATAATAAGGCATATAGTCGTGACTGGCAGTAGGAATAAACAGAGCGTTTGCTCTGTTTTCCCCTGCGTGCTCTTTGGCGAGCTTTGCAATATACTCGTCAATCGCGAGCGTCGTTCTTTCGCGGAGTTCCCCACCGCCAATTGCTATAATCTTTCGCATATTACGTCCTTACGCGTTGTTCTTTGCGTGCTCGATCTTTTCCAAAGCCGCGTCCAAGCCCGCAATCGTTTTGTTGATGCATTCCAAATATTCTTCCGCAGAAATATAACCGAGCTCCGCCGTTTTGGAAACTTCCGTCGCCAAAGCGTCGATCCCGTTCGCGATTCCCTCGAAAACGATGTCCTTCTTCGCGTCTACGATCTGGAAGCCGTACCAAGCCGCATCCGCCACGTAACCGCTCAAGCTGTTCAATTTTGTGGACACAAGCACCGATTTTTTGTTATGTTTCTTTTGTTCAATCAGAAGCTTTTGCGCAAATCTCTTTGCTTTCAAGCAAGCCTTCTTCACCGTTTCGGGACGGAGCTGACCCTTTGTTCTGCGCTTAAAAATCGCGATTGCGCCAAGCGCAAAAACAATCAACAAGAAACATGTCCCGTAAAAAAGACCGAGTCTGATCGCTTCGGGGGAAGGATTGGTAAAACTAAGCAATACGTTCAACATAGATTATACCTCCTCTTCCGATTTTTTGACGTGCACGTCGATCTGCGTGTAAGGAATTTCAATGCCGTTCTTGCGAAGCTCTTCCAAAACGCCTTCTAAAAGATCGAAACGAACAGCCCAGTAATCCCCTGCGTTCACCCATGCGCGCATCGTAAAATTCATTCCGTTTGCGCCGTATTCAGTCAAGCGGCAGAAGTGATCGGGATCCTTGACGATACGTTCGTCCTTGTCCATGATCTCGTTCAAAACCTTCTTCACCGCATTCACGTCCGATTTATACGAAACGGGAACGACAACGTCCAAGCGGCGCAAGGGCATTTTGCTGTAATTGATGATCGTCGAATTGAACACCGTGTTGTTGGGAATGACGATCGTAAGGTTGTCGGGCGTAACAAGCTTCACGCTGAACAGCTTGATTTCCTTGACGGTACCGCCCGTACCGCCGATATCCACGTAATCCCCTGCCACAAAGGGCTTCGTGAAGATCAACAAGATACCGTTTGCCAAGCTCGCCAACGTATTCTGCAAGCCCAAAGCAACCGCCAGCATAACGGACGAGAACGCCGCAATGATACTGGACGTCGAGAAGCCCAAGGATGCAATGATCACCAAGATCAACAGCACGTATGCCACGAGCGCGACGACGGAAGTGATGAAAGCCGCCGCGGAATTGTCCACTTTACGGCTCTTCGTCGAGTTTTTCTTGACGGCTTTTTTCACGATGGCAATCACCAACAGACCGACCGTAAGAATCACGAGCGCAAGCGCTATTTCCTTACCGTAGCCGCTGACAAACTCCCACGTAACCGCCTTAATTTGGTTCCAGAGTTCTTTCATCGTATCATACCTCTAAAATATTATTGTCTTATTTCGAATACCGTTTCTCGATTTCCTTGATCTTGGCAAGACGGCGATCGTGGCGTTCGCCACCCTCGTACTCGCAGGTGAGGAAAGCGTTTACCATTTCCTCCATCAAGCCCACGCCGACTACCTTTTCACCGAACGCCATCATGTTCGCATCGTTGTGGTAACGGGTGTACTTCGCGCAATACACGTCGTGACAGTGCGCGCAACGGATCCCGGGAACTTTATTCGCTACGATGGAAACGCCGATCCCCGACGAGCATACGACGATCCCTCTTTCACAATCACCGCAAGCCACCGCTTCCGCCGCCTGCACCGCAAAATCGGGATAATCGCAGGAATCCTTCGTGTACGTGCCGAAATCCCGTACCTCGTGTCCGTTCTTGTCCAAATACTCGATCAATGCCTTTTTCAGATTCAATCCGCCGTGATCGCAAGCAACTGCAATTTTCATATTCTCTTACTCCTTGTGATAATGTTTCATTATTCACAAACAAAGAATCTTACAACACTTTGTTTAGTGATTAGTAATTATTTCTATGTCCAATTGGATGTTTTCCGTGACTTTTTTCGGTCTGCCACGTTTTTTCGGGGTCTTGGGCGTGGGGTCGGTTTCGGGATTTTTCCTCGGTCGGCCACGCTTTTTGGGTGTGGGCGGCGTACCGTCCGCCGCCGTTTTGGGTTTAGCCGTTCGTGTTTTCTTCGCGTGCTTGGGCAGTTCGAGCTTTTCGACGATTGCACCCATTCCCGAAGCCAACAGCGTGTACACGTAGCGATAGCAATCGATATCCCGTCCGTACGGGTCAGGTACGTCGTAGCCCGTCAGATCGGCAAAGGAATAGATATTGTTTTCAATTTCCTCGTCCCCGATCTCGTTCGCTTTGCGGAGGGCTTGCCAACGCATATCCATGAGGATATCCTTGTGTCTATCCGTCATACAAATCACGGCGAACGCTTCTTTAAGGCTCTTTTCCGTGAGTAAAGTAGCGGAAAAACCCGTCGCAGACAAGCCGTGTTCGGCGAGTACCTGCGCGGACTTCGGATTGATCGTATCCCCCGTTTGCGCGGCAATCCCTGCGGAGGACACGACAAATCCCTGTAATTTTGCAATGTCCAGCGCCGCCTTTAACAGCATTTCCGCCATCGGCGAACGGCAGGTATTCCCCGTACAAACGAATAGAATTTGTTTTCCGCTCTTTTTTCTCATAGTTTTTTCCGTGGTTTACATTTTTACTCAATGTGCGATATCCACCGAGCCGCACGCTTTGCGCAATCGATTGAGTACGCCCGCCATAATCCCGTCCGTCTTTCGCGGCTCTACCGCGATCAGGACGTCGCATATCTTTTCCGCTTCCCGTAACAGCTCGTACAAACGACAAGCCATTTCCGAGTCCGTTTTTCCAAAGTTCAAGGTGAGCGCGCCCACCGCCGAAAATACGGGAATCAACCCCTCTTCGCAGAGTACCGCCACCCGTTTTCCGTCTGCGGTTTCCCGAACGTACGCCGCCACCGCTTCCTCGATTTTATCCGCCGCGAACAATACCGTTTTACAGCGCGGGGAGTAGTGCTTATACAGCACGCCAGGGCTCTTTACCTTCTCGCCCGAAGTGAAATCGGGGGTGTATTCCTTGCAATCCCCTACGACTTCCGCGATCATTTCTCTCGTAATTAAGCCCGGGCGCAAGATCACGGGGACTTCCCCCGTTACGTCGCAAACGGTGCTTTCGATACCGCCTACGCAAGCACCGCCATCCAAAATTAAAGGGATTTTCCCTTCAAAGTCCTCAAAGACGTGCTTTGCGGAGGTGGTACTGACGTGATTTGAAAGATTGGAGCTGGGTGATACGATGGGAATATCTAATTCCTATAGAAACGCATGAGAGACTACGTGCTCGGGCAAGCGTATCGCGAGCGTGTTCAAGCCGCAGGACACGTACGGACTCACTTTACCCGTCGAGGGATAAACGAGCGTCAACGGTCCGGGAAGAAAGGCTTCTCGGAGTTTTTTCGCGTACGGAGGGTCGTAGTCGATGATTTTGGATAAATCGTAGTCGGTATGCACGTGCGCGATCAGCGGATTGTCGTTGGGTCTGCCTTTGACTTCGAAAATTCGTTTTACCGCAACGTCGTCGAAGGAGTTGCCGCCCAAGCCGTACACCGTCTCCGTCGGAATCGCCACCACGCCGCCGTCAAATATTAAATTTTTCGCTTCCGCTAACGTCGCGGGCGTGATTTCTTTGATCCAAGTTCTCATGATAGATAAAAATGCAGAGTGCTGAATGCAGAGTGCTGAATTTTGGAATTATTACCGCATTAACGCTCGATATATGCCAACCCTTATCTTCCTAAAAAAGTGAAGCTACGAGCAGTTCAAGACGCCGCGAGGGAGCATACCGATAATATGTGACCGAGCGGCAACGCCGAAATGCGACGTATATACGCTTTTTTAATTATTCAAAAGGAAGTTCGTCGTCTTTGACCGTGTCCAACACGCCTTTCCGCGGCATGGGAGGCTCGGGAGCGCCGTAATCGTCGTCGGGAGCTACGTATTCCTCATCGTCGTCATAGTTCGTAGGCGCCCTGCCGAACTGGGGAGGCTCGTTATCCCTGCCCTGCTCGTCCACGTCCACGAATTTCGTGTATTCGCCGATGAATTTCAAGGAAACGCGACCCTGCTCGCCTGCACGGTGCTTGGCAAGAATCAATTCCGCCGCGCCCTTGACAACGCTGCCCGATTCGATTTCTTCCTTGGTCGCGATCGCTTCGGGACGGCTGATGAACATAACGATGTCCGCGTCTTGCTCGATCGCACCCGATTCACGAAGATCGGAGAGCTGCGGCTCTTTCGACTGGATACGGCGAAGCTGGGAAAGCGCGATAACGGGCACTCCTAATTCCTTTGCCATGATCTTCAAGTCACGGGTGATGGAAGCGACTTCTTGCTGTCTGTTTTCCGCGCCTGCCATATTCGAATCACC
>CAZMAF010000065.1:0-8222 GCA_964564225.1 uncultured Lachnospiraceae bacterium | reverse complement strand
ACAGCGCGGCGGTGTACGTCAATGCCTCTACGCGCTTTACCGACGGCGGTGAGTTTGGCAAGGGCTGTGAAATCGGTATTTCTACGCAAAAATTACACGCGCGCGGGCCTATGGGCTTGGAAGAGTTGACTTCCTATAAATATATCGTGCGCGGCAACGGACAAGTGAGATAAAAGGAGATGATTATGCAATACACGCTTGGTTTTATCGGTTGCGGAAACATGGGCGGCGCGCTGGTTAAGGCGGCGGCAAAAACTGTCGACGGCAAACAAATCGCTTTGTGCGATTACGACGCGGCAAAGGCGCAAGCTTTGGCTGATACCGTGGGGGCGAGCGCCGTTTCCTCCCGCGTTTTAGCGGAAAACTGCCGCTTTGTCGTTTTGGGCGTTAAGCCCCAGCATATGCAGGCGACCGTGGCGGAATTTTCCGACGTTTTATGTGCAAGAAAAGACGTAGTCGTTATCACGATGGCGGCGGGCGTTTCCATTGCGGGCTTGCGCTCCTTTATCGGCGGAAACGTGCCTATTATCCGTATTATGCCCAACACCCCTGCGCAGCTTGGCGAGGGAATGATTTTATACGATTGCAAAGACGTATCCACGCAAGACGAACAGGCGTTTTTACACTGTTTTTCCAAGGCGGGCGTTTTGGATAAATTAGACGAAAGCTTAATCGACGCGGCTGCCGCTTTATCCGGCTGCGGCCCTGCGTTCGCGTATGCGTTCGCCCAAGCCTTAGCAAAGGGCGCGGCGGATTTGGGCGTACCGCAGGAAAAGGCGGAAAAATACGCCGCACAAACACTTCGCGGTGCGGCGGAAATGCTGCTCACCTACGGCGACGCCGAGAGCTTGAAACGCGCGGTTTGCTCCCCCGGCGGTACGACGCTTGCCGGGCTTGCCGCTATGGATAAAGCCCAGTTTATGCAAGCGGCGACGTGCGGTGTGACCGCCGCCTACGAGCGCACGTTGGAATTGAAAAATAAATAAAAAATACAGTAAACAGGCAGGGCAGGTATGCATTCAACGCGTACCTGCCCCTTTCTTTTTTATTTTATAGACTGTTTTTAATATGCTTTATAAACAGCGATACAACGTCTACGTCGCTGCAAGAATACAGCATTCTCGCCCCCGCCGCGTCCTCGATTTCGTTGAGCACCCAACCCTCGCCGTCGGGTAAAAAATCTATCCCGACAAAATCCGTTTGTAAATGCTCTTGCAAAACGCCGACAATGCGCTTTTGCTGTTCATCCGCCTGCGCGAGCGTAACACTGCCGCCAAGGGAAAAGTTAGAACGAAAATCCGCCCTTGACGTGCGCAACACCGCCGCCGCTATCTTGCCGCCTATCACGTACAAGCGCATATCCTTGCCAAGCGTTTTGCTTGGGGTTTGTAAAATATAATCACTCGGCTTGTCCGCGCGCTCGATTGCCTGCTGAGCGCTTTCCGCCCAAAACACCTCGCTGCCGCCGTGACCAAAGCGGGATTTAACAACGGCGGGATATGGTTGGCCGTCAAAATTATCTTGCGCTATCGTAGTGGATAAAACGGGGATTTGTAAGCGTTTACAAAGAGTATACGTTTGCCATTTATCCCCTGCTACGCGCGCCGTTTGCGCGTTGTTGAACGTGCGCACGCCGCGGCTTTCTAAATATGCGTTAACGTCCGCGTTCATAGCGCGCACAATGGCAAAATCAGGCAAAGCATTTTTAGGCAACTCCTCCGCCGTTTGCGCTGTTTGCAGCTGCAAGCACAAGCCCTGCTTTTTCGCCTCTTGTTGCAGGCGCGAAATAAACCAAGCGTTGCGCTTTGCGCCCTCCTTTGTGTAAATCAGCCAGCCTTTCATACGCGAGCAAGGATATAATCGAGAATATGCTCGCTCATATCCACCCCCGTGCTTTGGTAGGTGCTTTTAAAATGGGGGTTGGAATTAACTTCGCACACAATCGGCGTATTATTCTCTCCAAAGAGAACGTCTACGCCCGCAAAATCCAGCCCCAGCGCCTTGGTTGCCGCAATCGCGATTTGTTCCTGTTCTTTCGTCAGCGTTATTTTGCGCGGAATGCCGCCGCCCGATACGTTGGAACGGAAATCGTTTTTGTTCTCCCGAAGCATCGCCGCAACTACCTTATCGCCCACGACGTTGACGCGGATATCCCTGCCCTTGCTCGATTGAATAAACTGCTGCATAAGAAAATCCTTATGCCCGATACGTTCGACGATACGCAGCACTTCGCCACGGTTTTTCGCTAAATACACCTGTTGCCCAAACGAGCCGTACGCCTCCTTGATAATCATGGGCAAGCCCAAAGCCTTTGCGGCTTTGGTTAAAAAGTCCGTGCTGTTATGCCCCACGTTTTCAAAGGTCTTGGGCGCAACGATGGTGCGCGGCATAGGGATACCATATTCGTTTAATTTTTCAGCCGTTAATATTTTATTGTCACACTTTTCAATCGCCGCCGCGCTGTTGAACGTTTTAACGCCCAGCCGTTCCAACGAACGACATAAAAACACGTCCTTATCCCAAAAAATAGCAAAGGTTGGCAGCGGCTCGTTGAGTGTGCCGCCCACCTCGTGCATGAGCTCGGCATTCGTTTTCATTTGCAGCGTGACGTCACGCTTGATCGCCGCCGCTTTGAGCATTGCATACAATTCTTCGTATTTTACGCCGTGTAAAAATTCATTGACGATTAACCAGCCCGTTTTTTGCACTCTCTTGACTCCTTTGCTTTTTCTTTATACTATCATTATAGCAAATTTTTTCGACAAGTGCAACCCCTGAAACGATTATTTATCCGCGTTTATCAACCATTCCTCCGCTAAATGGCAAAATAGCGCGCTGCCGCGCCATAAAACGTCCTCGTCAAACCGTGTTTTGGGATGGTGCAAAGGATAGGTATACCCCTTACGCTTTTCCCCGGCTGACAGTACCACCAACACAGACGGCAACGCGTGGGAAATATACGCAAAATCCTCCGAACCGCCGCCCCGACCGTTTGTTGTCAGCAGCGATTTTGCCCCAAAGAGTGTTTGCACGCATTTTGCTGCGTGCGCAACCAGCTTCCCATCGTTTTTTAACGTGGGACAACCGCCTACAAAGCGCACGTTTGCGCGCACGCCTATGCTTTTGGCTTGCGCTGCGGCAATTTCTTTTATGCGCGTTTTTACGCGCTCGCGCGTGCGTTCCGTATACGCACGAAGCGTACCCATGAGCGTTGCCGTTTGCGCAATGGCGTTGCCCGCCTCCCCTGCCGTGCATTTCCCTATCGTCAGCACGAACGGCTCGTCGATTGCCTGTTCGCGCGCGGGCAGCGTTTGCAAAGCCACTACCGTTTGCGCGGCGGCAAGCAAAGCGTCCCGCCCTAAATGCGGCGTAGCGCCGTGGCACGATTTGCCGGTAAATCGTATTTGCAAATAATCGGCGGCAGGTGCGGCGGTTTCGTTTGTAGACAGCACTGCCGTGCCCGTGGGCAGCTCGCCCCCCGTTGCTACGTGCAAAGCAAAAGCGACGTTAGGCTTGGGATTTTCCAGCGCGCCGTGTTTGATGACGTTTTCCGCACCCTGTAAAATTTCTTCCGCAGGCTGAAACAACAGCTTTACACAGCCCCGCAGCGACTTTTCGCGCGCCTTCAAAAGCTGCGCCGCACCCAGTAGCATCGCCGTGTGCACATCGTGGCCGCAGGCGTGCATATTCCCCTCGCCGCAGGCATACGGCTCGTTTGTATCTTCTTGTATGGGCAAAGCGTCCATATCCGCACGCAAAAGTACGGTGCGCTTGCTTTTTTTATCGCCAATCACGGCGGTCAAGCCCGCCTTACCGCAGGGCGCCAAGGTGATACCAAGCTTTTCAAGCTGTTTTGTGACGATTTGCAGCGTTTTGCTAAGCGCAAACCCCGTTTCCGCGTGTTCGTGTAATTGTCGGCGCAGGGTAATCAGCGCCGATTGTTGTTTTTTGGCTTGTTGTAATAAAGTATTCATATACTAAGCAGTATGGAAAAAACGGATGTTAAAATTCTTTTTTTGCCTTTTTTTGTAGGTTTTGTACTCTTTTTTTAGACGGATCGTTGACTTTTCTCTTTATTCGTCGTATAATAAAGGCACTTTATTATACGAGGTGCTATTATGTTTGAAAAAATCACGCCCGAACAAGCGGGTATTTCTTCGGATAACGTTACGAAGTTTATCAACGGCATACAAGAAGTGGGTTCGTCCATCCACTGAAGTGAACCCCAAAGTTTAGACAAAAAAATATTAAATTTGTGAATGAGTTCTGTATCGTATAGGACTCATTCCTTTTAGTATACAGAAACAAACGGGAAGACCGTTTCGTCCTCCCTTTTTCCTTTTTATACCATTTGCTCCTTTCGTTCCCCAACGTAAAAGGCGATTCTTTCTTGCCTTTCTCGTAGTCCCCTTTTTATATGGAGCATGCGTCGTAAAATGTATTCAATTTCCTCTCTTATCATTTGTAGCCACAGTGCCCTAATTATAAAAAAAAATAATTCCGCATATATACACACATTTATGCGGAATAACTACGCGTTGAAACATTACCTTATTATTGCTTATACAGCTCTTTCTCCTTTAAAATTTCCAAAATAATTGCACAGTATTTTTGTCGATACTTGTATAACGTTCGTTCTGGCATAAACACCTTCATTGCCATAGCGCGAACCCCTATTTCAACAATATTCCACCTCGTAAAATAAATACTCTTCACAATTTGTGCATGATTATCATTTATAAAAATATCCAGCAAACGAAACGTTTGTAAAATCTCCTCCACTGTTTGTTTGGCATTTCTTGCCCCGGTAATATCCTTTTTGTTTTTGCTTTTTTTATATAAAGCAATAATTTGTTTTTCAATTTTGTGTGTTTGCATCTTTTTTCTCCTTTTTTGCATATAAAAAGACAGCGTATACCGCTTGGGTATACACTGCCCTTCATTCATTGTTTAATTGTTAGGATTGCATAAGCATTTCTACGTATTGCAATACTTTCGCCTCCGCCTCGCCGGCGGTTTGGATTTCCAAATAATACCGCACACCGCCATCGATAAATTTGGCAAGCACTACGGTTTTATCCGACTCGTTTATTTGTGTACCATATTGCACCGTTATAGAATTATACAACGTCGTACCAGCTACTTTTTCGTAGTCTTCTTCAAATTCAAATTCAGTATTCGGCAATACAATCGCGTATAACCCGATTTGATCAAATCCCGCCACATCAATGCATATAACTTGTTGATACAAATAGGCAAACGCTTGCGTTTCCGCAATGATACCTACTTTTGATGTTGTCATGGGCGTGGAAAAAAATTTGGTTTGCACCTGCTTTTCTACTAAATACGTTTGTACGTCGATAATATCTTCCGTTTTCACCTTTTCATCCGCATAATATACTGGGGGCGGTGTTGTCGGTGAAGAAGATGATGACGTAATGGGCGCAGGCTTAATATATGCGTCGTAAATGGGAATAAACATGCCTACGCAAAGGGCGCAAGCGGCTGCGCCGTATACCATTTTTTTCCAGTGCAATTTCCACCAGCTCTGCTTTTGCGCCTTTTGCGCCTGCTCGCGCTGAATGGTTTGGATGGCATTGCGCGCCAAATCGGGATTATGCTCATATTCTTCGGGCAAATCCGTCAATTTTCCCCATTTGTTTGTACCCATACACACTCCTAAATATTATTATGAAACGTTAACAATCCACGCCTCGTCAATATCCGAATAATCGTTTAATTCCATATACCCCCGTTCCGCCGTGCTGTAACCGCTGCTTACCAACAAAAAAGTTTTTTCTGCGATTTTCGCTCCGCCCGAATAATAGCCCATCGTTTTGTAGCCGTACACCATCATAATATGCCCCGTCGTCGACGTTTGTTTTACTACGTACACACTGCCGTCACCGTAGTTCATACTCGTGATAAAATTATACGCACTACACATAACGACGCCTACTTTGCCTGCGTCGATTGCCGCACCCAAAGTTGTCAAATTTGGCATCGTTTCCGTGCCTTGGAAAGACGAATAGGTTGTACTGTATCCGCGGCCACTCATAAAGCTTGCCAAACCGCTTCTAAAATTCGCTGACGTCGTTCCGCCCACCGTCGGAATTTGCATTAAATTATATAAGCTTGACATCACATTCTTTGTTGCCTCCCATCTCATATCGGGGAAATACGCATACGATCCGTAACTAATCATACCCGGCTCGAAATCGGGGATCAAGTTTGGATAATGTCTATCGTAATACACAACAACGTTTGTGCCGCTGATTGCCCCACACGCATTCGTCATCGAAGTGTCGCCGTTTCCATACGTGGGTGCATCCGAATATAATTTCAAATATTCCGTACGTACTTCGTCGCAATATATGTAATAGTTGGCGCTCACCATATTGCCGTAGCCGTGAAACAAGCCCTCGGAACTATCTTCATAATAAATAGCTTCCGCCGTTTCCGCTCCACCTACGCTTTCAGCTGAAACGCCAACAATTACAGGTGCTTGTCCAAACGCCAATAATGCACCAATCGCCAATGCCGAAAGCTTGTGTAAAACAGTTACTTTTGTTACATTCATAATAATGCCTCCTAAAAAAGTTTTGTATATAGATAACGTTTTTAAGAAAGCTTTTGTCCTAAGTTTTTTCAAAAAGCGGAAATTTTTCTTCTACTTTGAAATCTAATCCGTATTCTTCGGCGTATTCCCAACGCTGTACAATCTCCAAACACTCAATGTACGCTATTTGTTCCCCGCAAACAAACGCATTCTCTTTGTCTTCCATCCGGTCGATTTCCGTTAAATACTCCGTTAATAGGTCAATTAAATACACCAATAATTCTTCCGCTTCTAATTGCTGCATAGTCCCGTCCTTTTTGCAAACGTTATCTATGTATATTATAACATATCGTTTGACTAAAAACGGCAAAATTTATACTATTAAAGCGCTTATCTCAAGCGCTCGATCTTTTCTTTCAGTTTTTTTAAATCATTCTCAATCGAGCCCTTGGATTTATGTACCTTGGCGGCAACTTCACGAATAGAGCACCCACACCAATAATACAGTGTAACAAGCTTATATTCATATGTGCTTAACTGCGATAAAATTTCTTTCAAAAATACATAATTTTCTATGTACTGTTCATCCGTAGCCACATGTTCCTTTTCAAAAACTTCCATCTCGGCTACGTGCTTGGCGTCACGTTTATATTTCCTTAAATGTGTTTTTATAAGATTTGTGTATAACTTAATCACCCAAGCGCAAGCATTCGTGTTTTCGCGAAATCGTGACGCTTTGTGGTATAACAACACGTACAAGTTTTGTATGGCGTCTTCTACGTCCGTTTTATTCCTAAAATATACGTTCCCGATGGCATATAAAATTCTTTCGATCAATTGTGCAATTTCCTCCAATACCACACAATTCCCACGCGCAAGCTCGGCAATCAACTGTCCTAACCTCGCGTTATCTCTTTCATCCATCCTAACCCCTCTTTTGCGTGTTATTTTCTTCCCAATAAACGATCCAACCTGCATCCCATCATCTTTGACAATCTTATAAGCGTTGACGTTTCGGGCATACTCCCTTTAACGAGCCAATTCTTAACCGGCTTTTGCCCTACTTGTGCACCCTTGGCAACCGCATAAATTGTCAGCCCTTCTCTTTCCATAAACGTTTTCAAATTTCGCAAAAAACTCGCCTTATTCTCGTCCATGGTTACGTCGTTTACTGTTTCTTGCAAATCTTTTTCATCCAAGCCGACCAAATAATCTAAGCTCACTTTAAAATAATTTGCCAATTTAATCAGTGCGTCCCAACGCGGAAAATATTTTCCTTGTAGCCAGCCCCTAACGCTCTTTCGATCCGCGCCTATCGCTATGGAAAGAGCACGTGTACTTACGTCTTCCCAATCCATCATTTCTCTCAGTCTTTTAGAAAACGTTTCTAGATGCATAGAATTACTCCTCATAGGGAACTAATTCTATTATGACGGATTTTTTAACAAATTACTTAAGGAGGGGAACAGTTTCCACTACTCCTTTTTCAATTTTTTTTATTTTTGTGTGATTTTTTCCTATTTTTGACAAAAACAAGGGCTTTTCTACAACAAAAAAGCGGGTATTTTTAGACGTCAATCTTTCTATATAATAATCATCCATCCGATATTGATATGCACCCCAAAAGTTAGACAAACTTTTGGAGGTGCATATTTTTTATGAG
>CAZMAF010000064.1:0-8584 GCA_964564225.1 uncultured Lachnospiraceae bacterium | reverse complement strand
ACCCGACAGAGATAACGTAATTGATGGCTATATTAATAAGAACGAAGAAGATGTTTGTGCTGAAGGTATCTGGCAGAAGTATTTTACAACTCGCCCTGAGCCCTTGACCGATGATGAAGCCAAAGCATATCTTGCGACAATTTCCGGTGTTTGTCTTGGGTCTGATGCGTTTTTCCCCTTTAGTGATAATATTGAACGCGCTAAAAAGAGCGGTGTTACCTATATTGCCGAGCCCGGCGGTTCGATCCGCGATGATGCGGTTATTGAATGCTGTGATAAATACGGTATGACGATGGCGTTTACGGGTATGCGTTTATTCCACCATTAAAAGCATTGCGAGGATAAAATATGAAAATAATGGTTGTTGGTGGTGGCGGCAGAGAACACGCTATAATCAAAAAAATTAAAGAGAATCCTTCGGTTAGTGAAATTTATGCGCTTCCCGGTAACGGCGGTATTGCCGCCGATGCCACATGTATTGCAATTGGAGCAAAAGATATTTCCGGTATCGTAAACTTTGCCGTTGAACACAAGATTGATTATGCAATTGTTGCGCCTGATGATCCGTTGGTGCTTGGTTGTGTTGATGCCCTTGAGGAAAAGGGAATTCCTTGTTTCGGTCCGAGATCGAATGCCGCAATTATTGAGGGAAGTAAGGTTTTTTCAAAGAATCTTATGAAAAAGTACGGTATTCCTACGGCGGCATATGAGGTGTTTGATAATCTCGAAATGGCACTTTCATATCTTGAAAACGCCCCCATTCCTACCGTTATTAAGGCTGATGGGCTTGCGCTTGGAAAAGGTGTTATCATTGCCATGACACGAGATGAGGCGCGTGATGCTGTTGTGTCTATGATGCGCGACAAGGTATTTGGCGAAAGTGGCAATTATGTTGTTATCGAGGAGTTTTTGGAGGGCCCTGAAGTTTCTGTACTTGCCTTTACTGACGGTCACACCGTTGTGCCGATGATATCATCAATGGATCACAAGCGCGCGCTTGATAACGATCAAGGTCTTAACACCGGCGGTATGGGTACGGTAGCTCCCAATCCGTATTATACTGATGATATTGCTTCGGTTTGTATGGATACGATTTTCCGTCCGACTGTTGATGCCATGAATCAAGAGGGAAGAACCTTCAAGGGATGCCTTTACATTGGCTTGATGATTACTAAGAGCGGTCCTAAGGTGATTGAGTATAATTGTAGGTTCGGGGATCCTGAAACACAGGTTGTGCTTCCGCTTCTTGAAAGTGATCTTCTGACGGTTATGCAAGCGGTTACCAATGAAACGCTTTCTGAATGCAAAGTGATTTTTAAAAATCAGTCGGCGTGCTGTGTTATTATGGCATCAAAAGGGTATCCGATTGCTTATGAAAAGGGATTTGAAATCACCATTCCGGATGAGATCCGTGATTCTGTTTTTGTTGCAGGTGCTTCCTTGAAGGATGGAATGTTGTTAACAAGTGGCGGACGTGTTCTTGGTATTACTTCAATCGATGCCACTTTACAGGGGGCAATCAATAAGAGTTATGAAAAAGTGAGTGCTATCACCTTCGATAATGCTTTTTGGCGTAACGATATCGGTCAGCGTGCATTAAATGCAATCAATGCGAAAGGATAAGTGACAATGGTTTACAGAATATACGTTGAAAAGAAAGAGGGACTTGCCCATGAGGCAAATGCACTTCTTTCGGAACTAAATCAGCTTCTCGGCATTAAAGGGTTGAAAGCTGTTCGGCTTTTTAATCGTTATGATGTTGAGAAGATTGGGAAAGAGCTTTTTGATGAAGCTGTACGCTCTGTTTTTTCTGAGCCTCAGCTTGACGTTGTTTCCGATACGCTTGTAGACGATGCCGACTATGTGTTTGCGGTAGAATATCTGCCCGGTCAGTTTGATCAGCGTGCCGATTCTGCGGCACAGTGCATTCAGATTATTTCTTGCGGTGATCGCCCTACGATCCGTACGGCTCGCGTTTATGCTCTTTACGGTAATTTGACCGAGCAAGACGTAAGAGAGATTAAAAAATATGTCATTAATCCTGTGGAATCGCGTGAAGCTTCGCTTAATAACCCTGAAACGCTTCAGGTTCAGTATGAGCTACCTACTGCGGTACAAACTCTTGATGGCTTCATCGCTCTTGATGATAACGGTCTTGCTGATTTTGTTAATAATTATTCTTTGGCAATGGATATTGACGATATTCGTTTTTGTCGTGATTATTTCAGAAGCGAAGACCGTGATCCTACTATTACTGAAATTCGTATGATTGATACGTATTGGTCAGACCATTGCCGTCATACCACGTTTTTGACGACGATTG
Source organism: uncultured Lachnospiraceae bacterium (assembly GCA_964564225.1). Lineage (GTDB taxonomy): Bacteria > Bacillota > Clostridia > Oscillospirales > CAG-272 > RGIG1993. The sequence goes on along the minus strand of CAZMAF010000064.1, from coordinate 6,261 downwards.
ATTCGGTATCTTTTGAAGATGCGCTTTTACAGAGTGCATATGATGATTATCTTATAACAAGAAAAGAACTTGGTAGAACGAAGCCGCAAAACTTAATGGATATTGCGACAATTGCCGTTCGTTATTTGAAAAAGAACGGATATCTGGACAAGCTTGACGAATCTGAAGAGATCAATGCATGCACAGTAAAGATTGATGTGGAAATCGACGGTGTAAAAGAGCCTTGGCTTTTGCTGTTTAAAAATGAAACGCACAACCATCCCACTGAGATTGAACCTTTTGGCGGTGCGGCAACGTGTATCGGCGGAGCGATCCGTGATCCGCTTTCGGGCAGAAGCTATGTTTATGCCGCAATGCGTGTAACCGGTGCTGCTGATCCCACCAAAGCGGTGGCAGATACGATACCGGGTAAACTTCCGCAGAGAAAAATTGTTACGACTGCAGCTGCGGGTTATTCTTCTTACGGTAATCAGATCGGTCTTGCGACCGGTATGGTGGATGAGTTATATCATGACGGTTATGCTGCCAAGAGAATGGAAATCGGCGCGGTAATTGCCGCTGCGCCTCAAGTGAATGTAAGACGTGAGCGTCCCGAAGATGGCGATATTGTAATTTTACTTGGCGGCAGAACGGGTCGCGACGGTTGCGGCGGTGCAACCGGTTCTTCAAAAAAGCATACGGTTTCTTCCCTTGAAACTTGCGGTGCTGAGGTGCAGAAGGGTAATGCTCCCGAAGAAAGAAAGCTTCAGCGTTTGTTTCGTAACCCCGAAGCCACGCGCATGATTAAGCGTTGTAATGATTTTGGTGCGGGCGGTGTTTCGGTTGCTGTCGGCGAGCTTGCTGACGGACTTGATATTGATCTTGATGCTGTTCCGAAGAAATACGAAGGTCTTGACGGGACGGAACTTGCGATTTCTGAATCGCAGGAAAGAATGGCTGTAGTTGTTGAGGCAAAGAATGTTGAGGCGTTTATGGCGCTTGCCTTTGCTGAAAATCTGGAGGCGACTGTCGTTGCGCGTGTGACGGAAGAACCACGTCTTCGTATGCATTGGAAGGGCGCAACTATTGTTGACCTTTCTCGTGAATTTTTGAATTCCAACGGTGCAGAGAAACATATTCATATTGCTCCGGTTGCGGCTAAGTCTTATGAAAAAGCATCCGTTTCGGATTTTGCGGAAGGGTATAAGGCACTTGTATCCGATCTTAACGTTTGTTCAAAGCGCGGTTTGTCTGAGCGTTTTGACTCGACAATCGGTGCGGGTACAGTCGTTATGCCGTTTGGCGGCAAGTATCAGTTGACCCCTATTCAGTCGATGATTCATAAGATCTCGGTTGAACAAAAGCATACCGATACCTGCTCATTTATGTCGTGGGGATATAATCCTTATATTACCGAGCAAAGTCCTTATCACGGTGCATATCTTGCTGTTGTGGAAAGCGTTTCCAAGCTTATCGCTTCAGGCGCATCGTTTGAAGATGTTTATCTGACTTTTCAGGAGTATTTTGAAAAGCCTGCTAAAGATGCTAAGCGTTGGGGTAAGCCCCTTGCGGCACTTCTTGGTGCGTTTAAGGCGCAGATGAATCTGAAGATCGGTTCGATCGGCGGTAAAGACTCTATGAGCGGTTCGTTTGAAGATCTCGACGTTCCGCCTACGCTTGTTTCGTTTGCTGTTACGACGGGAAAAACCGATGAAGTTATAACCCCGGAGTTTAAAAAAGCGGGAAGCAAGGTCGTTTTGTTGACTCCCGAATATGATGAAAATCAGCTTCCAATCACGGAATCTTTGACTAACTTGTATGGCAAAGTAGTCGAATTGATGCGCGCCGGTAAGGTATTGGCGGCATATACGCCTACGTATGGCGGTATTGCTGAAGCGATTTATAAAATGGATATTGGCAATGGTTACGGCTTTACTTACGATAGTTCGGTATCGCTTGATGAAATTTTCGGCTATGCTTACGGCGCATTTGTTCTTGAAGTAGAGGGCGACGTTGAGGGCAAAGTTCTTGGTACTGTAACCGAAGACGGGATGATGCGATATGCTGATAGCGTTGTTTCTATGAGTGAGCTTGGGGTTCTTTATGAGTTAAAGCTTGAAGGTGTGTACCCTTGTCTTGAAAAGAGCGAGAACAGGTCGATTGAAACTTTCTCGTATGAAGCATCGTTTAAGGATTGTGTTGCGCCTTTCATAGCGGTAGCTCGTCCCAAAGTACTGATACCTGTTTTCCCCGGTACAAATTGCGAATTTGATACTGCTAAGGTTATGCGTGATGCCGGTGCTGATGCGGAAATTTTCGTGATTAACAATCTCACTGCTGACGGAATTGCCAGAAGTGTTGATAGTTTTGCGAAAAAGTTGTCGGAGTCACAGATGATTTTTGTTCCCGGCGGCTTTTCGGGTGGCGATGAACCTGACGGCTCGGGTAAATTTATTATGGCGTTTTTCCGAAATGCAGCAATCAAGGAAGAAGTACATACGCTTTTGGATCGCCGTGATGGTCTGATTTGCGGCGTTTGTAATGGTTTCCAAGCGTTGATTAAGCTTGGACTTGTACCTTACGGCAAGATTATTGATGCCGATGCATCTTGTCCTACATTGACTTTCAATACCATTGCGCGACATCAGTCGAAACTTGTTCGTGTGCGAGTTGCTTCCAATAAGTCTCCTTGGCTTGCTGCAACAAATGTTGGTGACGTTTATACGGTTCCGATTTCGCACGGCGAAGGACGTTTTCTGGCATCGGAAGAAATGGTTAGACAGTTGGCGGCGAGCGGTCAGATTGCAACGCAGTACGTTGATTTTGACGGTGTTGCTACTGATGATATTCGCTTTAATCCTAACGGTTCGTTCTATGCAATTGAGGGTATTACTTCACCGGATGGCAGAGTATTCGGTAAAATGGGTCACAGTGAGCGTATTGGTTCCGGACTTTATCAAAACGTAAACGGCATTTATGACATGAAAATGTTTGAATCTGCTGTGAAATATTTTAAGGAGATTAGGTAAAATGGCATATTTAAGCGATATTGAGATTGCGCAAGCAACAGAAATGAAACCGATCACCGAAATTGCCAAGGTGGCAGGTGTTGATGATAAATATATTGAGCAGTATGGCAAATACAAAGCAAAGGTTGACTATTCGCTTTTAAAGGAATCCGACCGTTATGATGGCAAGCTGATTCTCGTGACTGCGATTACGCCTACACCCGCGGGCGAAGGCAAGACTACTACGACGATCGGTCTTTCCGACGGTCTTCGTCGTATTGGCAAAAACGTAGTTGTTGCGCTTCGTGAACCTTCGCTTGGTCCTGTGTTTGGCGTCAAAGGCGGTGCGGCAGGCGGCGGCTATGCACAGGTCGTTCCGATGGAAGACATTAATCTTCACTTTACGGGTGATTTTCATGCCATTGGTGCGGCAAATAATCTTCTTGCGGCAATGATTGACAATCATATTTATCAAGGCAATCGTCTTGGTATTGATCCTCGTCGCATTACCTGGAAGAGATGTGTCGATATGAATGACCGCCAGCTTCGCTTTGTTGCCGACGGTCTTGGTGGAAGGGTAAACGGTACGCCGCGTGAGGACGGTTTTGATATTACGGTTGCTTCTGAAATTATGGCAGTTTTCTGTCTTGCATCTTCGATTTCTGATTTGAAAGAACGTCTTTCGAGAATTGTTATTGGTTATACGTATGATGAAAAACCTGTCACTGCAGGTGACATCGGTGCGGTTGGTGCGATGGCGGCGCTTCTCAAGGATGCGCTTAAGCCTAATCTTGTTCAAACGCTTGAAGGTACGCCGGCGTTTGTTCACGGTGGTCCTTTTGCTAATATTGCACACGGTTGTAATTCAGTTATCGCTACCAAAATGGCAATGAAACTTGGTGATTATGCTGTAACCGAAGCAGGTTTCGGCGCGGATCTTGGCGCTGAGAAATTCTTGGATATCAAGTGCCGTTATGCGGGTCTTACGCCCAGCGCTGTCGTTATGGTAGCGACTGTGCGCGCATTGAAAATGCACGGCGGTGTTCCGAAGACTGAACTCGGCGCTGAAAATCTTGAGGCGCTTGAGAAGGGAATTCCGAACCTTCTTCGTCACGTTTCTAACATTAAGAACGTATATAAACTTCCTTGTGTTGTAGCTGTTAACCGTTTCCCGACCGATACCGATGCTGAAATTGAGCTTGTTATTAAAAAGTGTAAAGCGCTTGGTGTTAATGTCGTTCTTTCTACGGTCTGGGCTGACGGCGGTAAGGGTGGTATGGCACTTGCTGAAGAGGTTGTCCGTCTTTGCGAAGAAGAAAATGATTTCAGTTTCAGTTATGAACTTGATGCATCTATTGAAAAGAAGATCGAAGCGATAGTTACGCGCGTATACGGCGGCGCTGCGGTTACCTTTGCGCCTGCGGCAAAGAAGGAAATTATTAAGCTGACCGAACTTGGGTTTGATAGACTTCCCGTATGTATGGCCAAGACACAGTACAGCTTCTCTGACGATATGACCAAGCTAGGTGCGCCCGTTGGCTTTACCGTAACGGTTCGTCAGGTTAAAGTATCAGCGGGTGCAGGGTTTATCGTTGCACTTACCGGTGATATTATGACAATGCCCGGACTTCCTAAAGTTCCTGCGGCAGAACGTATTGATGTTGACGATAACGGCAAGATCTCAGGACTTTTTTAATAAATTGACAGACCGCTTTAACGCTTGAGTTGAGGCGGTCTGTTTTCGTCATTTTATACAGTTTTTCACTTTCTGTTTAGTTGGATTTTTTTATGAAAATTGATTTTTTTTCTTGACATTAATACTATACTATGATATAATGTCAAAAATAAGGTCTTCAAATCGATACAGTGCGATTGGCAAGATTTTTTCAGCATAGTCTTGTCGGTTGCGGCAAGCTTTTTTCATATGGTTTTGGTGTCAGTTTGATGATACGGTTTGCGTTCTCAAAGGAGTATGGATTATGAGAAAACAAGGATATGAGATGATAAATACGTTGTCTTTTGCACAGGCAAAGGCTTTTTTGTCTTCTTTTGGTTTTTCTCGTTATTTGACGCCTGAATATGTTATTTTGCCCGGCTTTTGTGATGTGCATGTGCATTTTCGTGAGCCGGGTTTTTCTTATAAAGAAACGATCCAAACGGGATCGTCGGCGGCAGCGCGCGGTGGTTATACGGCGGTTTGCACGATGCCGAATCTTTCCCCTGTGCCCGATTCTGTCGAGCATCTTGAAGAACAATTTGCGCTAATTCAAAAGTCGGCTTCTGTTGCGGTATTTCCATACGCTTCGATTACGGTAGGACAAAAAGGTGAGATTCTTTCCGATATGTACGAGTTATCCGATCGTGCGATTGCTTTTTCGGATGACGGTCGCGGTGTACAAAGTGAAGAAATGATGGAACGTGCTATGATAACGGCAAAATCTCTCGGCAAGATTATCGTGGCGCATTGCGAGGTTAACGCTCTTTTGCAGGGTGGCTATATTCATGACGGTGTTTATGCAAAAGCACACGGACATCGCGGTATTTGCTCGGAAAGTGAGTATTTGCAGATTGAGCGTGATATTTCGCTTGCTAAGAAAACGGGTTGTCCGTATCATGTTTGCCATATATCGGCAAAAGAAAGTGTAGATGCGATCAGACGTGCCAAGCGTGAGGGTGTGGATATTACCTGCGAAACTGCGCCGCATTATCTCGTTATGGACGATAGTTTTTTGCAAGAGGACGGACGGTTTAAAATGAATCCGCCTTTACGCGATAAACGTGACCGTGAGGCGTTGGTAGAGGGTATTTTCGATGGAACGATTGATATGATTGCTACCGATCACGCACCGCATTCTGTTGAAGAGAAGTCGCGCGGTCTTGCGAACAGCGCATTTGGGATTGTTGGTCTTGAAACGGCGTTTTCGGTCGTATATACACATCTTGTGAAAACAGGTGTGATATCGCTCGAAAAAGCAATTGCGCTATTTTCGGAAGCGCCGAGAAGGCGTTTTGGGATTTCTTCCGATGTCGGTTTCTCGGTATGGCGACTTGATGAAAATTATGTAGTCGATCCCGGATGCTTTAAATCGAAGGGAAGAGCGACACCGTTTGAAGGAGATACGCTTTATGGTGTTAATTACCTGACGGTGTATGATAACCACATTGTTTTTGAAAAATAAGAGATATAGGAATTTCCAAGGAGGCATTTATTATGGCGAAAAGAACAGATTTAAAAAAGATTCTGATTATTGGCTCAGGTCCGATCGTTATCGGT
>CAZMAF010000063.1:0-8968 GCA_964564225.1 uncultured Lachnospiraceae bacterium | reverse complement strand
CACCGCCCTCCGTGCTAATGGCTATCTCCGATCTTCGTCTTGTTCTCTGTAAAGAGCTTCAATGACGATCCTTGCTCCGAGCCTGAATCCGTGAAGGAATACTTCCTTTTGCGTGAGATCCGACAGCTCTTGGAAACAGTCAACGTATTTTTCAAGCTGCTCCTTTTGCTGTTCGGTCAGCGTTGCAAGCAGCTCTGCCTCGTTTCGCGCCAGCAGTCCCACCAGATTGGCGTATTCGCTGCCTGCGCGGACACTGCGATTGTACGGCATAATATTTCCGTAGTACAGCTCCTCGATTGTTGTTCTCATATATGCCACCTCCTTTGGCAGGGGACAATCATACCAGAACGATGCGCAAAAGTCCAGCCGATTGGTAATATGTTAGCATATTTGTAACTTTTTAAAGAATTTCTTGATAAACCTCAAAATACGCTTGATATTTTTTACTTTATATGTTATACTTATAAAAACGCTTTGGAGGTAACTATATGTCTGTAAGCTACTCTCGACTTTGGAAATTGCTTATTGATAAGAATATGAATAAATCCCAATTACGCGATGCCGCTGGCATAAGTACGAACGCTGTTGCCAAATTGGGAAGAAACGAAGCTGTTTCGCTCGACACCTTAGAAAAAGTGTGCTGCGCGCTCGATTGCAATATCGAAGATGTGCTTGAGTTTATTAAAGTTAGCGAGGTAACCCCAAATGACCACTCATAAAGTTATAACGAGCGATAGTCGCCATTTATCCTCTATACCAGACAAATCAATCAATTTGGTTTTTACGTCACCTCCATATCCTATGATTGAAATGTGGGACGCCTTGTTCTGCGCTGAAGATTCTACTATCGCAGAAGATTTGAAGGAGGGCAATGGTTTTTCTGCATTTACCAAAATGCATCAAATACTTAATTCTGTTTGGAAAGAATGTGACCGTGTTTTAAAAGATAATGGTTTCATCTGCATAAATATTGGTGATGCAACGCGAACGCTTAATGAAAATTTTCAAATGTATCCTAACCATGCCTATATAACCTCGTTTTTCCAGAAGCTTGGTTATAGCGTTCTTCCAGATATTCTTTGGAGAAAGCCATCTAATTCACCTAATAAATTTATGGGATCTGGGATGTATCCTGCTGGCGCTTATGTGACATATGAGCACGAATACATTTTGGTTTTCAGAAAAGGCGGTAAACGGATATTCAATGGTGAATCTCGCAAACTTCGTCAAAAAAGCGCATTCTTCTGGGAAGAACGAAATGTTTGGTTTTCTGATTTATGGGAAATAAAGGGCACTACTCAAATCATTTTATCTACAGGCAACCATCGTGATCGTAATGCTTCCTTCCCGCTGGAAATCCCTCTCCGCATTGTGAATATGTACTCTGCTGAAGGCGATATAGTTCTTGATCCCTTTTTCGGTTTAGGAACAACCAGCTTAGCATGTATGATCTCGCAAAGAAACAGCATTGGCATAGAAATTGATTCCGATATATCGGCGCTTGCATTAGAAAATCTGTACAAAACAGCGGATCAATTGAATTTGGTTATCGACGCGCGTCTGGCTGCGCACGAAGCCTTTATTGCATCTCTGCCACCAGAAAAGCAAGATCGCTGTTACATAAATGCGCATCACAATTTCAAGGTGAAAACGAAGCAGGAAACCGAAATTTGCATTGATCATGTAAATAGCGTTGATGTTGATGGTAATATTCTAACTTGCACATATCGCTAAATATAATAAAGCAGCAGCGCAATATTATCCTGCGCTGCTGCTTTATTAATGTTTACAGCAATTCTTTGATTTCAGTAATAATCTCGGGATTAACAAATTCAATGCTGTCGCTGCGGCTATTAGAATCGTATTGCAAAACAAAAGCCTTTGCGTTGTATTCGCGGCAAAATTGCTGCATTTTGCCGCGGATATCTACTACGTATTGATACCTGCCATAATAAAAAGTATCTGGTTTCAACTGTATGCCGATGAGTTCACCGTCTGCGCCCCGTAGATAAAAGTCAATAAAATACTTCGTATCCCATTCCTTGGGAGCCTCCTCGACGGAAGGATCGATAGTGGAACGCAATAGTCTTAGAGCTTGATTCTCTTTATCGTATCCTTGAAATGTTCTACGAAACATTACGTCGTATATGTATTCTTCACAATCTTCTATGGTTGCTCCATATGAACTGGGAATGGTGGCATTCATTCTAATAGCTAAATCGTGCAAAAAAGCCTCATCATGTACATTGGAAAAATACCATGTTTTCCATTCGTCCAGTGTTAATGGTTGCAGCCTTCGAATCATGTTCATCATATATCCTATAAGTTGAGGATGATTGAAACCACCTTCATTATAGTATTTATTCAAGATTCTTTCGCTGGGCATTAATTATTCCTCCACTTCAACTTTTAGACCAGTTTTTGTTTTGGTGTAGTAAATCATCTTGACATCAATTGTTTCTGACAATCTTCCCATGGTTTTGTATGTATCGGGTTTGATGGAATAAGGCGTTGTTCCGACGAACCCATCGATACCCTTAGATTCTTCTGCCGGTGTAGCTAAACGATAGGAAGTGTTCTTTTTGGCAGCCAACGCTGCGAGTATAGCTTTCTGTACGTACAAGCCGTTGAATGTTTTATCGATTACAAGATCAATAACCCAATGACGCACCATTTCTTCATCGATATACTGAATTGCCTCGCGCAAATTTTGCACTTGTGCATATATCTTACTGGTGGCTCTGTCAAATGCATCGGGGTATCTTTCAATATACCATTCTTTCCATGCATCAATTGTAATCTCCTCACCAGAATCCATGAATTCGGGGAAAAGATCAGACATCTGTCCTACGACAACAGGTCGAGTTCCTTGGGCGTTTTGGTTTGCCCAGTTGATGAGCTGGGATGTGTATTTGGGAAAAGAATAATCTGTGCTGCCGTTGCACTTTTCAATATCTTCGTTTTTAATTGTAAAGTTCATATAGACCTCCTGCGTAAAATGATAAAAATATTATAGCATAAATTTATGAATTTTTCAAGAGATTGACATTCAAATCCTCTCACTCCGTAATTTTTATTTATAATATTTGGCAAAGCATTTTTATGAAAAATGCGGCTGCTGCCGGGGTGATTCACCAGCTACAGCCGCTATTTTATTGATTTTTGCATGTTTTGCCTATAAAATCCGGTTAAAAAAGAAGAATGACTCACAAGTCTTGGTAGACTTATGAGTCAAACATGATGGCAGGGGCGTAAGGACTTGAACCCTAGACATGCGGTTTTGGAGACCGCCGTTCTACCGACTGAACTACACCCCTATATATACGATGCTCTCACATCACTTGGCTATTATAGCACACCTTTTTGACAAAATCAATAGCAAAATCAAAAAAAATATATTTTTTCTTGAAAAACATATCCGTTCTGTCAAAATCAAAACGGAGGATGCCTTCAAAACAGCATCCTCCGTTATTTTTCGTAGATAGCGTTATTTGGCAAATTGACTGTGATAAAGCTCAGCGTAAAAGCCGTCCTTTTCAAGAAGGGTTTTGTGATCGCCCTGCTCAACAATATGCCCGTCGCGCATTACGAGAATGGTATCGGCATTCATAACCGTTGACAGGCGATGCGCGACGATAAAGCTTGTTCTGCCCTGCATAATCCCGGCAAACGCCTTTTGAATACGCTGTTCGGTATGCGTATCAATCGACGAAGTCGCCTCGTCAAGAATCAGAATCGGCGGCGAAGTCAGCATGACACGCGCAATGCAAAGAAGCTGTTTTTGTCCCTGCGACAGCCCCTCGCCCCCCTCGCCGAGTACCGTATCATAGCCCTGCGGCAAACGCTTGATAAAGCTGTGCGCGTGTGCCTTTTTTGCGGCGGCAATCACCTCCTCGTCGGTGGCATCGGGACGTCCCATTTTAATATTATCCCTGACGCTTGCCGCGCGAAGCCAGGTTTCCTGCAAAACCATACCGACGTTTTCGCGCAAAGTATGACGTTTCATTTCGCGGATATCCACGCCGTCAAGCAGGATCGCGCCCTCATTCACGTCGTAAAAGCGCATCAGAAGATTGATAAGCGTCGTTTTGCCGCATCCCGTCGGACCAACGATGGCAACGCGCTCACCGGGTTTAACGTAAAGCGTAAGATTTTCAATCAGCGGGCGCTCTTTCGTATAGGAAAACGCCACGTTTTCCAGTCGGAACTCACCCTTTGCCGCGTCAAGCGGCAAAGCATTTTCAACGTCAGAAATCTCGGAAGGCTCATCGAGCAGCTCGAAAACGCGCGATGCACAAGCAAGCGCATTCTGAAACTCGGTAATAACACCCGAAATCTCATTAAACGGCTTGGTGTACTGATTGGTATAAGACAAAAGGCAGGTCAACTGACCGACGGTAAAAGCGCCTCCCGTTCTCACGACAAAAAGCGCGCCGAACAGCGCGACCGCCGCATAAACCATACTATTGACAAAACGTGTCGTCGGATTGACGAGCGAAGAATAAAAGATAGCGCTAAGTGAGCATTTTTTCAGGCGCTTATTGATCTCATCAAAAGTTTCGAGCGCCTCGTCTTCCTGCGAAAATGCCTTAACAACCTTCATATTGCCGATCATTTCGTCGATATGCGCGGTTTCCTCGCCCTTCGTTTCGGACTGCGCCTTGAACATCACGCTTGTTCGCTTGCCGATAAAACGCGCAATAAAGAGCGAAAGAGGCGTTAAGAAGACGACGGCAAGCGCAATCTTCCAATTGATAAAAAGCATAAAAACAAGCGTACCGATAATCGTCGCAGCCCCCACGAAAAGCTGACTGAATCCGAGCAAAAGTCCCTCGCCGAAAGTATCAACGTCAGCAATCACACGGCTGACGAGATCTCCCGCAGGGTGACTGTCAAGATAGGAAAGCGGCAAAGCTTCGATCTTTTCGATCGCGCGGTTACGAAGATCGCGCGTAACGCGATAGGTCATACGGTTGTTCAGTCCCGCCATGATCCAATTGATAACCGCGGTTATGCCAACGATCACAAGCGCATTGAACAAATAAAGCGCCACGGCAAGCATATCAACCTCACCCTCGCCAACAATCGCATCAAGCGCATTACCGATGAGAATAGGAACGTAAAGTGTTAAAATAACCGAGCAAAGCGCCAGAAGCGTAGAAAAGGCAACAGACAGCTTGTACCGTCCGATAAATTGCAGTACGCGGGAAAGCGCGCGATTTTTTTTCGGTGTTTTCATGCCGACTCACCCCCTTTTTGAAACTGCGTTTCATAGATCTCGCGATAAAGCGGACATGTGACAAGAAGCTCGTCATGTGCTCCGATAGCAACAACCTCGCCGTCGTCCATCACGATGATCTTGTCGGCATAAAGAAGCGATGATGCGCGCTGAGATACAATAAACACCGTCGTATCGGCTATATCACGGCGGAGCGCTCCGCGCAGCGCGGCATCGGTAGCGAAGTCGAGCGCCGAAGCCGAGTCGTCAAGAATAAGAATATCAGGCTTTTTAACAAGGGCTCTTGCAATTGTCAGGCGCTGTCGCTGACCGCCCGAAAGATTCCTGCCCCCCGCTTCAATTTCGGCATCAAGTCCCCCTTTGTCGGCAACGACCGACGTTGCCTGCGCGGTAGCAATAGCGGCTTCGATCTCACTGTCGCTTGCATCCGCCTTGCCCCATTTCATATTATCGCGAAGCGTTCCGCGAAACAATACCGCCTTTTGCGGCACGACGCCGATATGCTCGCGCAAAGCTTCGGTATCATAATCGCGGATATCCTCGCCGTAAAGGAGGATACGTCCGCCCGTAACGTCGTAAAAACGCGGAATGAGATTAACAAGCGAGCTTTTTCCGCTGCCTGTTCCGCCGATAATGCCCACCGTTTCCCCGCGCTTGACCGAAAAGGAAATCCCTGACAGCGACTCCTCACCCGATTCGTGATAGCGAAGCGATACATTATCAAAACGAAGAACCTCGTCGCCCTTTGTCTCATAACCGAGCGTACCGTTTACCATCGAAGACTCGGTATCAAGCACAACAGCGATCCTGCCCGCCGAAGCAAGTGCCTTCGTAATAGAGATAATGAGCGAGGCAAGCTTGACAAGCTCAACAAGGATCTGCCCCATATAATTGTAAAGCGCGACTACCTCACCCTGTGTCAGAGCGCCGCCCTTCACGCGCAGAGCCCCTGTATAGATAAGATACAGCGTTGCAATATTGATAATCGCATAGGTCATAGGATTAAGAAGATTTGAAATTTTCGCAACGAAATTCTGCGCCGCCGTCAGCGCGCCGTTTTCCTCTCGGAAAGCGTCAATTTCCTCGCGCTCGCGGCAAAATGCGCGAATCACGCGCGCACCCGAAATATTCTCGCGCGTCGTAAACAGCACGCGATCAAGCCGCTTTTGTACCTTTTTATAAAGCGGGATCGAAATAAGCATAATACCGAAAACCACGACCGAAAGAACGGGAATCACAAGCGCAAAGGTGACGGCGGAGGGTACGTCAACCGTAAACGCCATGATCATTGCGCCAAACACCACGAAGGGCGAGCGCAAAAGTAAGCGGAGCGTTAAATTTGTGCCCGATTGTACGGTGTTACAGTCGGTCGTCATCCGCGTGATGAGCGAGGACGTGCCGGCACGGTCAAGATCGGCGTAAGAAAACCTACCGACCTTCTGAAACAGCGCGTAACGAAGGCGAGTCGTAAAGCCAACCGACGCTTTGGCGGCAAAAAACTGCGCCGTCACAGAAAAAACGAGTCCTACCGCACCGAGAAGCGCAAGAATGAGCGCAGATTTTACAATATAGCCCGTATCGCCCCTCTCAATACCGTTGTCGATCATCGCTGCCACAACGAGCGGTACGATCAGCTCAAGCGACGCCTCAAGTAATTTGAAAAGCGGCCCTGATATACATTCTTTAATATACCCTTTCAGGTATGGAAAAAGTCGTTTCAACACAAAACTCCTTTATAAATATTTGATACTACCGTCATTATATCACAATTATCCCAAAAAGAAAAGAGGGTAAAAAAGAAAAAAACTCAGCGCAGGCATACTAACTTTTAAAGCCCTGTTCCATGCGCCCTCCAAACCTTTCAGAACGGAAAAAGAACGAAATCCCAATCATTTGAAAAGTTTTAAAAGAAGCGCCCGTCCTGTCTTGTTCCGCGCCTTTATAGAGAAACTTTTTTTCAAAAAATTCCCCTGACAGTTGACTTTTTCGCCGCAGTGTGCTACACTGTTCGTGTATAGACGTTTAGGGAGGGATACCGTGAAAAGAAAGCTTTTGATCATTCTGTTCATACTGCTCGTGCTTTCAATCGCCATCGGCACGTCCCCCATCGTCGACTATTTCTACTCACTGGGCGCAGAAGCGGCGGTCACGACCGCCGCAATTACCGAGACCGTTGACGAAATCAAGCCCGAAACCGTCTGGTTTGCTATCGGTCTTTCCTCTTTGACGGTCATCGTTGCCTTTGCTGTTTATCTGAGAAAGCGCAAGGTGTAAGATGAATCCCAAGCTGTTATCCGGGCAGGAGCTTGCCTATTTCGGCGATGCCGTCGTTGAGCTTCTGACAAGAGAAAAAATGCTGAAAGACGGCATCGGCGGCGTCGGCAAGCTCAATCGCGAGGCGCTTTCCTACGTACAAGCAACGGCGCAAAGCCGCGCCCTTGACAATATTTACCACCTTCTCGCAGAAGACGAGCTTTCCGCTTTCAAACGCGGCAGAAACAACCACGTCGGCGCAATTCCCAAATCGGCATCCGCTGCAGAGTACCGCCGTGCGACGGGATTTGAGGCGCTGTTCGCGCACCTCTGGCTGTCGGGCAACGAAACAAGAGCGCGAGAACTTTTCGCTCTTGCCTACCCAAGTACAAAAACCGAATCTTAAAAATTCACATATAACAGGAGATCATTATGTATTATCTTGGTATTGACCTCGGCGGTACGAATATTGCCGTCGGCATTGTAGACGAAAATCTGAACATCGTCAAAAAAGGCTCTGTTCCCACCCTTGCCAAACGCCCCATTGACGAAGTTATGACCGATATGGCAACTCTCTGCAAGAACCTTCTTTCGGAAATGAACCTGACGGTAAAAGATATTGAATACGCAGGCATCGCCTCTCCCGGCACCTGCAACTCGAAAACGGGTGTAGTAGAATTTTCCAACAACATTGTGATGCACAACTACCCCATTGCCGACGTTTTAAAGGAAAAGCTCGGCGTGGAAAAAGTATACATCGACAACGATGCCAACGCGGCGGCACTTGCCGAAGCGATTGCAGGCTCAGCTAAGGGTGCATCGAGCGCCATTATGATCACGCTCGGCACGGGTGTCGGCGGCGGTATTGTGCTTGACGGCAAGATCTATTCAGGCTTCAACCATGCGGGTGCGGAGCTAGGTCATATTGTCATCGAAAAGAACGGCAGACCCTGCACCTGCGGCAGATACGGCTGCTTTGAAGCATATTCTTCGGCAACAGGACTCATCCGCCTGACCAAGGAAAAGATGGAAGAAAACAAGGACTCGATCATGTGGAAGCTTTCCGAGGAAAACGGTAAGGTCAGCGGCAAAACGGCATTCCAGGCAAAACGCATGGGCGACAAAGCAGGCACAGAGGTCGTTGATACCTATATCGACTACCTCGCATCCGGTCTCACCAGCATCATCAACATCTTCCAGCCCGAAGTGCTTTGTATCGGCGGCGGTATCTGCAACGAGGGCGAATATCTGATGCAACCCCTCCGCGAGATCGTGGCAAGAGAAAACTTCGCGCACAACTCCCCCAACCAGACCACCATCAAGCGCGCCGCGCTCGGCAACGATGCCGGCATTCTCGGCGCGGCAGTTCTCGGACTGTAATTTGATCTCTATCATAGTAAAACCACAAAAAACCGCAAGGATTAGCGTGATGTCCTTAACGGACAAATCACGCTAAACGATGTTTGCCCTTACGGG
>CAZMAF010000062.1:0-9096 GCA_964564225.1 uncultured Lachnospiraceae bacterium | reverse complement strand
CCCTTCGGAGTTTGACTTATCATCAATTGTTGCGTTTTTTTACAATTGTGGCGCACCGGGAAAAGTTCTTGAATGGCGAACCGAGAAAAGTTTTTTGAATTGCTATTGCTTTTTCTTTACTATTATGATATAATGAATGAGAATGTTTAATATGGCGTTTTATACGCATTGACGATAGATACCCAAAGGAGATACTTATGGAACGTAACGAATTTAATATACAGTCTACCGTGCCGCTTTTGCTTTTGAAAAACGATGTTTTACTCCCCAACACCCTTTTGGAGCTTGAAACAAACGACAAAACGCAAAAGCTTGCGGCAGAAGACGCGTATAGAATCGGCGGATTGATTCTCGTCGCCCCTGATCCCGAAACCAATGACCTGACCGAAGCGCTTGTCGGTTGCGTCGGCACGGTTGCTGAGGTCGCCGCCATCCGCGCAACCGAAAACGGAAGCACGCTCATCAAACTCGAAGGCTATCAGCGCTGTGAGATCGCCGCCATTGATACGGACGCGCGTTTTCCCATCGCGACGGCAATTCTGCATCCCGATACTGATGAAGAACTTGTGGGCGAAACCGAGTTTCTGCGTCGCGAGATCATCTCGCTCTTTTCCGAATGCGCAAAATTCCTGTTAAAAGGCAAAGAACGCCCACAAGACCGTATCAAAAACTGCAAAACGCTCGGCGAAACGGTTGACGTGATCGCAGGCGTTCTGATGGGCAGACTGCGCGATAAGATCGACGTACTTGAGGAAATCGACGTCAAGCGCCGCGCAGAGCTTCTCGCCTTCAAACTCACCCGCGATTTGAAAATACTGCACTCCGAGCTTGGCATACATCAGAAGGTCAAAGAAAGATTGGACGACAACCAACGGCAATACTATATGCGTGAGCAGATCAAGGTTTTGCAGGAAGAGCTTGGCGAAGGTGATGATGGCGATGAAGAAATCGTCGAATACATGGCAAGAATTTTAAAAGCAAACCTGCCCGATGCCGTCACTGAAAAGCTCGTCAAGGAAACCAACAAGCTCTCGAAAATGCCATACGCTTCTGCCGAAAGCACGGTTATCCGCGGCTATCTTGATACTGTTCTTGAGCTTCCGTGGAATGAAAGAACCACCGATACCCTCTCGATTACCAAAGCGCGCGATATTCTTGATCGCGAGCATTGGGGGCTTCAGGACGTTAAAATGCGTATTCTGGAATTTCTCGCAGTAGAAAAGCTCACGGCTAACCAGAAAAGCCAGATCCTCTGTCTTGTCGGTGCGCCCGGCGTGGGCAAAACTTCGATTGCTTCCTCCATCGCACGCGCGATGGGCAGAAAATTCGTCCGCGTTGCCCTCGGCGGCGTGCGTGACGAAAGCGACATCCGCGGTCACCGCAAGACCTATATCGGCTCAATGCCCGGTAGAATAATGAACGCGATGATCGAAGCAGGCGTACAAAATCCCGTCATCCTGCTTGACGAGATCGACAAGCTCACGCGCGACTCACACGGAGATCCCTCGTCAGCTCTGCTTGAAGTACTTGATCCCGATCAGAACAAAGCCTTCCGCGATCACTTTGTCGAGCTTCCCTTCAATCTATCCGATTGCTTCTTTATTGCTACCGCCAATTCACTCGATACGGTCGCACGCCCTCTGCTCGACCGTATGGAAATTATCGAGCTGAAAACCTATACCCGCTCGGAAAAATGCGCCATCGCCAAAAATCACCTTATTCCTAAGGTGCTTGAGAAAAACGGACTTATGAAGCGTTACGTCCGTATCCGCGAAGATGCTGTTTACGAGGTCATCGACCACTATACCCGCGAAGCAGGCGTACGCAATCTGGAACGCGAGCTTTCCGCGATCTGCCGCAAGATCGCCGCGAAGACGGTTGAAGAAAAAGAAGCAGACCCGAATGCCAGAATGCATATCACCACCGTTACTGCCAAGGACGTTAAGAGCTATCTCGGCGCACCCAAAGTCATCGACGATCCCGTTCTTACCGAAGATGAGGTAGGCTCGGTCAACGGACTTGCCTATACCGAGGTAGGCGGCGAATTGCTGCGTGTTGAAGCAGTTACGATGGAAGGTACGGGCAAGCTTGAGCTGACGGGCTCGTTGGGCGACGTTATGAAGGAATCGGCAAAAATCGCCGTTTCAATTGCCCGCGTCAGAAAAGATATTTACCGTCTGCCAAACGATTTTCATAAAAATCTCGATATTCACATTCACTTTCCCGAGGGCGCTGTTCCGAAAGACGGTCCTTCGGCTGGTGTTACCCTCGTCACCGCTCTCGTCAGCCGTCTTTCCGGCATTCCTGTCCGCCGCGACGTTGCCATGACGGGCGAGGTTACGCTGTCTGGCAAGGTGCTTGCCATCGGCGGACTTCGTGAAAAAACGATGGCAGCGTATAAAAACGGTATCCGCACCGTACTGATCCCCAAGGAAAACGAAAAGGATCTCGCGCGCCTTGAAGCGTATATTACCGCTGAAATCACCTTCATTCCCTGCAAAACGGTGGACGACGTTCTGAAACACGCCCTTGTGACAAACGAAACCGATGCATCTCAGCCCATTATCCCCCCTTCTCAAACACATATAAGGAGCAGTCATGAAAGCGAATATCGCGCGGACAACACTTAAAATTACCGCAGGGCTCGCCTCACAGTTTCCGGGCGACACTTTGCCGCAGATCGCCCTTTCAGGCAGATCGAACGTCGGCAAAAGCTCGTTGATCAATACTGTGATCGGCAGAAAAAGCTACGCGCGCGTGTCAGGAAGCCCCGGCAAAACCATTACCATCAATTTTTACGAGGTGGACGGTCAATTCTACCTCGTTGACCTGCCGGGCTACGGCTTTGCCAAGCGCACCGAAGCCGAAAAGCGCAAATGGTCAAATCTGACCGACAGCTATTTCACCGCCGAAAACTCGCGCGTGACTTGCGTTGCTCAGCTTGTCGATCTTAAGGTCGGCATGACGAAGGATGATGAAATGATGCTTAGCTTTTTGCAACAGGCAGGCATTCCCCATTTCATCGTCGCCACTAAAGCCGATAAACCCAACAAAACCGACCGGCAGAAACAGCTTGAAAAGCTCATTACCTCACCCTACGCCGCAATGGCGGAAGGCATCGTTCTTTTTTCCTCGCTGACCGGCGAGGGACGGGACGGTGTTTTAGAGCTTGTCTTTAATGCCGTCGAAAAAACCAAATCATAAAGGAAGCCAACTATGCTGTTCGATCTTTTACGCGGCGAGAGCTTCGTCGAAGCACTATTTCAGCTCATCACGATTCTGCCTGCCGTTTTACTCGCTTTAACCTTTCACGAAGTCGCACACGGATACGTTGCCTATAAGCTCGGCGATCCCACCGCCAAAGCGTTCGGGCGGCTTACCCTGAATCCCCTGAAACATCTCGATCCCGTCGGGGCTATCCTTATGCTGGTTGCAGGTTATGGTTGGGCAAAACCCGTCCCCGTCAACGCCCGCTATTTTAAAAATCCCAAAAAGGGCATGGCGCTGACCGCGCTCGCCGGACCTTTGACCAATCTTGTGCTCGGACTCGTTTCAACCTTCCTCTACGCTCTTTTTTACGTGCTCTTTTTCGAGCAGTATTATGCCGTAAGCTATCTCGGCGATACCGGGATCGCAAATCTTCTTGCCTTTCTCGTCATTCTCTTTTTCGGCAATTTTGCAATGCTCAACGTATCCTACGCCATCTTCAATCTTTTTCCTGTACCGCCCTTTGACGGCTCTCGCATTCTCCTCTTGTTTTTGCCTGAAAAATGGTATTTTGCCGTTATGCGCTACGAAAAGGTGTTGATGATCATTGTTCTCGTCGGCATGGCTTCAGGTATTCTCTGGACACCCATCGAAGCGGTTATAAACGCAGTCTTCTCCGCCTTTATCGACCTTGCCGTGCTGATTCTGCCGTTATAAATCCACTGATAAGGATATACCTATGGAAGACAATAAACTCAGCTATAAGTTAGAGGTATTCGAAGGTCCTCTGGATCTCCTGCTCTCGCTGATTGCCAAAAACGAAATCAACATCTACGATATTCCCATTGCGCTCGTTTTCGAGCAATATATGGAGTATATCAAAAAAATGCAAACGCTCGATATGGACGTTGCCTCGGAATTTATCGTTATGGCAAGCGAGCTGATGCTCATCAAAAGCCGTATGCTCCTCCCGAAGGTAGTGGTCGAGGGCGTGGAGGTTGACCCCCGCGAAGACCTCGTCCGCACCCTTCTCGAATATCAGCGCGCCAAAGAAGAAGCGGCGTATCTTGCCGAGCGCTATAAGCAGTTTTTCGGTAGATTTACCAAAGAAACCGACGAGGTCGGCGTTGATAAGACCTTCGTTGCCGATCAGGAAGGTGCGTATCTTTTGGAAGCGCTCGGACGCATTTTAAAGCGTATTCGTCTGGACGAAGATATGAAAAACGAAGACGCCGCCAAAACGCTCACTCACATCATCACACAGCGCCCTTCAACCGTCAGCGAACGCACCGAGGTTATCTTGACAACGCTTCGCGAAAAACGCAAAGCCTCCTTTATGGAGCTTATGATGGCGTGCCGCTCGCGCAGCGAGATCATCGCCTCCTTTATGGCGATCCTCGCCTTAATCTCCTCGCAGAAGATCATTGCGCGTTACGAAGAAAACGACCAGAGCTACAATCCCGAAATTCATCTCGTTGAAGATACAGGAGAATGATTATGGAAACGAAAGAAGAACTCACTCCCGTCATTGAAGCGGTCCTTTTTGCCGCAGGCTACCCCGTCCCTTATGAACGCCTTGCCGAGATCACGTCGTCCGACGTTGCGCTTGTCAAAGAAAGCGTTTCCTTGCTTCGCGAAAAGTATCAGGGAGATAGTTTCGGCATTCAGATTGTTGAATACGCCGACGAGTGCCAATTCTGCACCAAGGAAGGCTACGAAGGCTACGTTCGGGAGGCACTCGGCATCAAGCAGGGCGGCAAGCTTTCCAATTCCTCGCTCGAGGTGCTTGCCATCGTTGCCTACCATCAGCCCGTCACACGCTCGCAGATCGAGCATATCCGCGGCGTTGATTCCTCGTATGCCGTTTCCAATCTCGTTATGAAAAAGCTGATTGAGGAAAAAGGCAGGCTGGAAGTGCCGGGACGTCCCGTTCTGTTTGGCACAACGCCTGATTTTCTCAGATGCTTCGGTTTCTCGTCGCTTGACGATCTGCCCGACGCCTCCTCCTTTCTCAACGAAGCGCAAACCACGTTGGACGTCGACGGCACGGGCGAAACCAATTTCACGGTATAAAATCTGTGTTTTGTGAAAGCTTTTCATAAATCCTACAAAAATTCCCATAATGCGCCCCTGACCAATCAGGATCAGACAATCCACCGTAAGTATTAAAAACCGAAAGGAGTGCGGTCTGTGATTTTTCTCTATATTTTCGGCGCGATCGTCGCGGCTGTACTGCTTTTCTGTACAGTTCCCCTGACCGTTGTCATTACCGCCAACTCGAAAAAAGGGGTTGTCGCAAAGGCAGGCTTTCCACCCTTTTTCTATCTGACACTCTATCCCACCTATGAAGACGTTTTCAACAAAGAGGGGCTGCTCAACGTATCGGACGATGAAGCGATTGCCGCCTACATGTCGAAGATACTGAACACCTATCTGCCGAAAGAAACGACCAAACGAAAAAAATCCAAATCCACACGCGAGCTTTTTGACTTAACGAAGCTCGGGGGGAAAATTTTCTTCAGTACCGTTGAACATTGGACCTTCGTAATCAAACGCTGCCGCATTGTTGTTGGCAGCGAGGATGCTGCCGAAACCGCTTATCTTTATGGCGGCGTGTCGGCAGGTGTCAGTTATATTCTTGCGCTGATCGACAAATTCACAAAAAAAGAACCCGATGTCCGAAAGGTACGTATTTCAGCCGATTTTGAAGCGAAGGAAACGACGCTCGACATCCGCGTGGATGCGCGTGTCAATCTTTCAAAGCTTCTTTTTCAATATATCCGCGTTATCACCAAAAAATCCACCCTTAAAGTTTCAAGCGTAAACACGCAGAAAGGATAATGTATGAACACCAAACTCGAAGGCATGATCGAAACCTCTCTTGACTCCCTGAAAAAAATCGTTGACGTAAATACCGTCGTCGGCGAGCCAATCATAACCGAAAGCGGTACGACGGTCATTCCCGTGTCAAAGGTCTCTCTCGGCTACGTTTCGGGCGGCACCGACTTTGCCACCAAGCGCTCCAATGAAAAGAATTTTGCAGGCGGCGGCGGATCGGGCGTTACCATTCTCCCCCTGGGCTTCCTTGTCATCAAACAAAACGGCAACGTTGAATTTCTCGCCGCCAACGTCAAAACGCCCTCAGGTCCCGTCGGCTCAATCGTGGATCTGATCGAAAAATCCCCCTCGATCATCGAAAAGTACAAAAACCTCTTTTCTTCGCCTGAAAAAGAAAAAATTCCTACCGAAAAGAGCGAAAGCGCCGAAACGTCTGAAAACGTATAAGGCATAAGCACATCGTCACCCTCATACATTAATAAAAAAGAGGGTGATCTTTGGTGAAAAACATACTGTCAAATATAGCGCTTCTTTTGATATTGCCGCTTCTCATCCTGTCGCTG
Source organism: uncultured Lachnospiraceae bacterium (assembly GCA_964564225.1). Taxonomy (GTDB): domain Bacteria; phylum Bacillota; class Clostridia; order Oscillospirales; family CAG-272; genus RGIG1993. The sequence continues at coordinate 2,488 of CAZMAF010000062.1, read as the reverse complement.
ATGAACGATTTTTCAGCGCAATTTCAAAGCGAAGAAGTAAGTACCGTGATGAACGATACTGTCATTACGACGATGCTTGCCGAAAATCCCGCGCTCGAAACATCGGCAAAGCATGCAGTTTTAATCACGGCAAACGGACATATCATTTACGGCAAAAACGAAAACGTGCGCGCGGAAATGGCATCCTGTACCAAAATTATGACGGCGCTTCTCGCCATTGAGTATCTGAATCAGCATTCGCTCGACGAAAAAACAACAGTATCAAAAAATGCCGTCGGCATCGAGGGCTCGTCGATCTATCTGGAAGAAGGCGAAGAGGTAACGCTGCTCGACCTGATTTATGCCCTGATGCTCGCCTCCGCCAACGATGCCGCTATTGCCATTGCCGAAGCAGTAAGCGGAACCGAAGAAGCTTTCGTTACCTTAATGAACGAAAAAAGCGTTTCTCTCGGACTTCCGGACACGCATTTTGACAATCCGCACGGACTGTCTTCCGATACGCATTATACCACCGCCTATTCCCTTGCGCGCCTTATGGCACACGCCATGGAAGATCCGTTGTTCGCGCGCATTACTGCCACCAAACGCTATACGATGAAAAACGGAGATACGACTCGTTATCTTTCCAATCACAATCGTCTGCTTTCCTCCTATTCCAACACCGTTGGCGGCAAAACCGGTTTTACCAAACGCGCGGGGCGATGCCTTGTCAGCGCCGCAGAGTATAACGGCACGCGCCTTATCGCCGTTACCCTTTCCGCTCCCGACGATTGGAACGACCATCAAACGATGTACCGCTATGGCTTTGAGAACTGGGAAGCCGTTGAAATTCCGGCAGAATATTACGAACTGCCCGTCGTTGCTGGCGAAACGAAAACCGTCACGGTATCGAGCGAGGCGACGCGCCTGATCTTACCGAAAGCACGGGGTGAACTTACCGTTCTTTGTGAAGCGCCGCGTTTTCTTTACGCGCCGATTGCCCAAAGCGATACTATCGGCAAAATCACAATACACCTGTCGGGTAAAACTGTCGCAATCCTCCCCCTCAGAGCAGAAAAAACAGTCAAAGAAGAAAAAAAGAAAGGCTTTTTTGAAAAGCTATTTTCTTAGATGTTGAAAAGCTATTTTCTCAGATGAAGGAAAACGATATGGAAAAACAAATAAAACTTCAGAAATATATTGCCGACTGCGGGCTGATGAGCCGCCGTGCCGCCGAGCGCGAAATCGAGCTTGGCGCTATCACGGTCAACGGCGAGGTTGCTACCATCGGTATGCTCGTTACGCCCGGCAAAGACCGTGTCGTGTATCGCGGCAAACCTGTCGCCAAAAAACGAGGCGAGCACGCAAGCTATATTATGCTCAATAAGCCGACAGGCTACGTCACGACAATGAACGACGACAAAGGCAGAAAAACCGTCGCCGACCTTATTGCCGATGCCGATATGCGCCTTTACCCCATCGGCAGACTCGATATGGACTCAGAAGGACTTTTGCTTTGCACCAACGACGGCGCGCTTGCCAACGCCCTGACGCATCCTCGTCACCGCATCGCCAAATATTACGAGGTTACCGTCGAAGGACAAGTCAATCGTCCCACGCTTATTAAACTCTCGGGCGAAATGACAATCGACGGCTATACCATTCAACCCGTCAATTGCGCCATTCTCAAGCGTTACGAAGACCGCACTGTGATTTCGATGGAGCTTTTTGAAGGCAGAAACCGCCAGATCCGCAAAATGTGCGAGCTTTGCGAACTGACTGTCAAAAAACTGAAGCGTGTTGCCATCGGTGAGCTTGAACTTGACGTTGCCAAGGGCAAGTGGCGTTTTCTGAACAAAAATGAAGTGGATTATTTGAAGGAGGCTTGCGGCATTCTTGAGAAGCGTCCCGACCAAAAATACTCCCCACAGTCGAAAAATCCGAAAAACTCCGCCCCACGTGGCAAATATCAGCCCAAAGCCCCCAAGCAATCCATGACCGCTCCCAAAAAACCAACGAAAAAATAAACGAGGTCGTTTTTATGTTAAAAATCGTTCCCATTCAAAAAAAATCCGAACAAAAACGCCTGATGGAAGCCTGCTCAATTCCTTACCGCGAGGAGTGCCTTGCTTACGCCGCCTATGAAGAAGGCGCACTTGTCGGCGGCGCACAGTTCTATTTTGAAAACGCCGCCTGCCATATCACCGACATCCGCTGTCCCGAGGGCATATCGGACGACGAAGCGCTCTTTATTATGGGCAGAGGACTTCTCAATTTTGTCGATCTTTGCGGCATCCACGATGCCTACGTTGAAGACCCGGAGCGCCTTGACAAGCGACTTATTGCCCGTATCGGATTCTGGAAAAACGAGGACGGTCTTGAATATATGAACCTCCTCGGCTTTTTTACCGATCATAAGCACTAAAAAACACCGCCTTCTTGTGAAGGCGGTGTTTTATTGTACAAATGCTTTTTTTAAAAGCTTTCCCACACCCTGAACTCCGAAGGA
>CAZMAF010000061.1:0-9175 GCA_964564225.1 uncultured Lachnospiraceae bacterium | reverse complement strand
TTACCTGATTGATTTTTTACCACTTTTTTGCTTGACTTTTCATAGCTGGTCTTATAATATATCTTTTTTCTTCATCGGCACGAGATATAGCGTTCGTTTAAAAGGCTTTGTATCCGTCCGATTCTCGCCAAAAATAAGTTGATTATTCCCGTTTTTATCCAAGCCGACTAAGCCCCAAGCGCAAACCGTACCGCTCTCAAAGCTACCGTTGATTGCTTCAGGCAACGTTATTTTTACACGCTTTTTACTTGCTTCCACTTCAAAATCGGGCAGTTCGGAAAGCTCTACAATCGTCGTATCACTCATATTTACGTGCCGTTCAAAACGATTGATTGGCTTCGTCGAAACAAACAAACGAAGCGAAGCGCAAGACCCGCCAATCAATGAACAAAAATTCGACATACCGCTACCGATCATAAAGTTTTTCCACGTTTGTCTAAAGTGATATTGTACCGCAAAGCTCAACGCTTCCGCAGAGTTCTTTTTCACGAGCAAATTTTCAAGCGATACGTACGGCTCAAACTTATGCTTAACCTCGCTCGGGCGCTCTGGGTATTTATGCGCAAGCTGTGAACGGACGAAAAAGCAACCGTCTATATCTAGCTTTTCACTCGTTCCCGTGTAGGCTTCTACGGACACAAGCTCCGTATTCGTCATAGCGTAGTACCATTTACCTTCTGAATAACAACCTTCCCATTTGCTCGTCGGTATAATCATTGAATAATTCGAATACGTTCCGTCGTCATTCTTACCGCGGAACTTAACGCGTATCGGACACGACGGCTTTTCCGTCAAGACAAATTCGATCGAAGTTATATGATCTTTGTTGTCGCTAAACTTTATTGATTTAACAATCCCCGTCTTATCGGACGGCAATTTCCACTCCCCGTCGTACGTGGGATCGGCGTTCGGCACGTATTCAAGCTCGTCTTGCTCAAATTCCCATACGCTGTTAGCGGGCGTTGGCCCTTGCTTGTACAGCGCAAAATCAACCGTTTCCAACCGCCCCAGAGTATCGCAATAACGCACGGCTTTTTGCGCGCGATTATACTTCGTAGCAGTCCAAGCGTTCGTCGCTCCTTCGGGCGCTTCTTCCGATTGATACCCAACGGCAAAGTTGTCGAGCGTTTCAAATTGGAAATAAATGCTGTTTCCGATCGCCAAATGCTTGATCGGCGCGTACATCGTAACGATCTCCGCGCCCGTAACGTTCTCGCTTTCCCCTTCCGTATACGTCGTGAACATAGCGCAGGTCAGCGGCTCGCTCTTCGTAAAGGATACAAGCTCCGTAAGCGTTTCCGTCGCCAAATCTTTCGGCGGGAACGACCGCGCCGTACCGACCATATTTTCGTCGTGCGTAAACACCAAAAATTCTTCCCAGTTGATATACCGCTTGCACCACTTCGTTGTGGATATATCGCTCGTCTTGATCTCGTTTTTTACGCCGATATACGTGGATAATTCCGCATAATCGACCAAGCAAAGGGTAACTTGTACGTGCGTTTCGTAGATCGTCATAGCCACGTCGTAAACGCTCTTCCCGTCGATCAGCGTACCAACCGTCGGTACGTCGTCTATACGGTCAAACTTATATACGCGTATCTCCGTATGATTGCCAAGCTTCTGCACAAACCCCTTGAGATGTTCCCCAAACGCTTCGCTGTCAACCACTTCCGCTTGTTGGTTATAAAAAAACGTGGCTTCATAATCCGCCGCGTTGTACATAGGTTTATATTGCCGAACTCTCGCATTCACCACAGGGATATACGTCGGTCGAAATAACATCTCCGAAAATGGAGCGACTTTTTTATCATCACCCACAAAACTAGATATCCAATCTCTCAAATCTTCGCCCGCGGAAACGTCGTCGTTTACCGATTTTACAATATTGGCAAGCGCAGGCTTTATAAATGCGTCGTGTATAGCACTATCGCCCCTTATTCGATGCGCAAGCTCCGTAACGTTCTTTTCAAACCGCGTATATTTAAGCGCGTACGCCTTACTGTACGGATACGCGCCCGAAGTATCCGACATTGCTTCGTAGTCTTCTTGTTCCATTAAAAACGTTTGAATATCGCCTATATCGTCGCTTACGCCTTTGTCGGTATATGCTTCCCCTACATATATTTCCGTAGGCTGATAGATAGGCGACAGCGTAGGTATGACCGCCGTCGTTTCGGATATCTCTGAACCGCCGCCCGATCGAGCCGAAATATACCCGTCCATATACGGCTCTACGACCGTTCCCACGTTCGTATCGTTTATGCAAACCATATTTTCCACGTAGCTGTCCAAAGCGGTGCAATATTGGTCTATCGCGCTGTTTAAAAGCGCCTTTTCGCAAATTGGCAAGTCTTTGCTCGAAAGCATTACCCCGTTGAAATATGGGCGGAAATAAAACTCGTTTCTATGCATTGCAGGAAAGGCTTTATCGTAGCTTGCGATATCGTACATCACTTCAAACAAATGCTTACCCGTAAACGTAAATTCGGGGGCTTCCACGCCCGCGTATTTTTCCAAATCTTCTTTGCGGAATTTGTATTTGTTAAAACCACCCGCCACTCTCGTCGGCGTTAGATCGAGCGTACGCTGTATAACGTCTTTAAGAGTGTATGCTTTATACTTCGACGGCTTGGCGATCGTTGAAAAATATCCTGTGCAATAAATGGTATAACAAGTCTCACCGCTTTCAAATCCGTAAGTATGTACCCATTCCAACACATATTGGATTTTATATTCTCCGTCCATATTAACGTGGAACTCAAATTCCGTATCAGTATAATAATCGTCAGCTTCAGAAGATAATGGTAATAATTCAGCCCCAAATTTCAATTCTACACCATTTGGCTTTGTAATTATTACCGTCAACGCTTTTATACTACAATCCGCACCTATCATATAATCATGCGATCTTTTAAATTTACTTTGATTGAATGAAAGTTTATACCTTTTCCTTTTTAAAATCTGCTTAATTTTCGGTGGGAAAAAACCATTTGTATCGATTGAATCAAGATTTCCATGATAACTCCATTCCAACTCACTATACTTATCATACTCACGCGTTACGGGGTTTTTGAACGTCAAGTTATCCACGGCTTCTTGCTCTGCTCGCTTGATTTCCGCCACAAGCTCCACGTTATGGCTCCACGTTGCGTACCCGTCCTTTCGTATCATTTCGGCGGTATCTCGCGCCACAATCATTCGGATCACCGTTTGCTGATCTTCAAAGGTAATCTCTATGGGCGTGTTCACCGTAAAAGGCTGATCTATCCGTACGCCGTACTTGTCGAAATCCGATTGTCGCATTTCCGTAAAGACGATCTTCGCCGTGCCGTGCGTTTCATCCAAAACGTCTTCCCAAGCCATAGGTAAATTTATGTACCGCGTTACGGGTACGGGATTTCCAAAAAGCCTACCGTTCGGGAATTCCATAATTGCCGACTTGATTTTATTTTTTCGTATCATACTCTTTATCTCCAATGAAAAAGGACGACATTTGTCGCCCTTTCTTTTTATTGTAACTTGTTCATCGTGTTTCTATACTTCACAGTCAACCGCCCCATTTGGTCGTTATAATCTGCGGTTAGCGATTGTCGTTGTTGTTCTTTCTCTTCTTCCGACATAGAGAAATTGTCCATTAAGGTCAAGTTTAATCTATTCATCATATCGTTGTATCTTGCGGTCAATCGTCTTGTTTGCTCGTTATAATCCGCGGTTAGCTTTTGTTTATATTTTTCTTTATCTTCCGCCGTCATAGACGGAACTTCTTCTTTCGCGGGCGCATTCATTACTAAAATCCAAATTAGCACCTGCGTTATGGAAAGCACAAGCAAAAAAGCGGGCTTTAAAATATAATTCCATGCCACAAACTCTTTTGGCCACCCTTGCGTAATACGTTCCCACGTATCATATTTAATATAGTTTATAATATTTATAATATTAGCATATATTTGATACCCTAAAAGCAATATACTCACCACCAAGCCAAATACACATAACGCTTTAACATTCCTATTCATTTCTTTCTTCATAAAAAGCCTCCGAAAATTTATTTAAAAAAAGTGCGCCAACCGAAGTCAACGCACTAAAAAACGCAAACCCCGATTGTCGCCAAACAAATTTCAAGCACACGGAAGGATACCCTATCACAATAACCTTGATGGGATTTGCGATTTTATCAAATCTCATAGTTATTGTGAACAACAAAAGAAGATATAATTCTTTTTACAAAAAAAATATCCCTACATTTTGCTTATAAAACTTGTTTGGCATAATTAGTATAGCACATTGAAAAAGTTTTATCAAGCGATTTTAAATAAAAACTTTTCGTCTCTTTATCCGCCAAAACAAAACGACGGATAAATTTTCCGTCGCTTTGTATGATACCTTATTTTTACTCCAAATCGTCCCATTCACTCCCAAGCCCCTTACGCGGCTCGTCGTCATCCAAATCATCCCACTCGCTACCAAGCTTTCTATAATTGGGTGTTTGTGAAGGCTTGTCCGCCGCCCGTTCAACCTTTTTCGGGTTATGCGTTTCCCACGTTATAAATTTTTGTTTCCAATTTTGAACAGGTTTACCATTACTATCACGCCAATCCCCAGCCGAGAAAAAATCAAAAAATGTTTTCGCCAAATCCCCGCGCCCACGTTGTTCAGCGTATGCTTGAACTTCATCATAAGACGGAAAAACAAATTCTTTCTTTTTTAATAATAATTTATTATTTTTTTCTTTTATTTCTATATCTAAATCTTGTTCTAATTCTATATCTATCTTTGGTGGAAAATTTTCCACCTTTTGTCCACCTTCTAACATTTTCGTCTCTCGTCTTTGTATTTGTTGTTGTTTTTTGAATGCACTTTTGCTTTGCGAGCCTATCATATTCTCAACTTGCGAGATATATAATTCTCCATTTTCCAATTTCTTAACAAGTCCCACTTTAAAAAACAACTCCATAGCTACAATAACAGTATCGGGATCAGTTCTTGTTAATTCGCCAAGTTTTATATGATCGTAAGGTATAAGCATTGTCCCAACATTCCGTATAAGTACGCCATTTGTTTTTAACGATTTTAAGCAAAGCTTTAAATAAAAAAGGCTGTATTTTTCGCCGTTCGGTTGATCTTCAATCCAATCTATCGCATCATCATCAAAGAAATTCTCTTTCAGTTGCAACCAATAAAACCGAGTATTATCGTATTTTGCCATTTTTTAATCTCCTTTTCAATAAAATTTTCATTATTTTTACTTTTTTTATTACATTTCCAAAACTTGTCCGCGTTCTCTTTCAAGCCGTTCAACTTCTAGTTCCTTTCGTATTTGCGCTAGAACTTGCGCTTCAAATGTTTTCAACATTGTATCTATAAATTTCCGTTTCGCTTCGTTTATATCTTCGTCCATAGCTTCTACGTTTATTTCGTCCCGTCGAAGTCGTACGATATACACCGTCCTATCCGCATACGCTCGCTTGATTACCCTTACTACACGACCAATATCAAGCATATATTCGTACGCTGTCGCGCCCATTTTCTTACATTCTTCTTTCGTAAATTGCAACGTTGCCGAAACTTCTCGATATTCGGGCTTTGTTTCACCGAAAATACCATTCGCTTGCGCCTTAATCATATCGTCGATAAGCTGCGTGAATTTTTCTACTACCAAATTTATCATTGCTCCACCTCCGAGCTTGTACGCGCCTTACTATTCCGTCTGTTGTTGTTTTGCTCTTTCATCGAAACCCAGCGACAATTCGACGGTTCATAATTCCCGTTTACGTCAATACGGTCTATCGTGCATTCGCCGAATTTTGCATTTTCATCGTAGCCATTTGCAATAGCCCAATTATAAAATGCTTTGAAATCATCTTTCCATTCATCACACATTGTTATACCGCGTCCGCCGTAATCCTTAAAACGTTGAGCGTTTTGATTGAAACAACGCGTTTTCATTGAAGTCCATACTTGATAGAGGCGTGTTCTTTTTCCTTCGGTAGTATAACTCCAACCAAGACCTCTTTTTCTATGAGCTTGCGATTTATATTGTGAAGTCGCACAACCACAAGACCTGCTTGCTCCAATACGTAAATTATTTGCTCGAATCGCTTTTTGATTTCCACAATCACAACGACAAAGCCACATGGTGTTTATATTTCTTCCACGCTTCACCACTTCTATTGCCACAAGTTTTCCAAATCTCCGCCCTGTTAAATCTACTAAATTCTTACTCATTTTTTTTCTTACTTCCTTTATTTTGCTTGACATTTCTTAAAAAAGGTTGTAAGCTATCTATTGAGTATCAATAGCTTTGTTTTTGCGCATTGATTACTTATCTACATCAGACGGTTATGAAATGCAGTTCATTTTCGCAGGTGATTACATTTCGTAACTCGTCTTTTTTGTTTTTAAGATTTCGCATTAGAGCTTGTAAATCTTTTTGCGTTGCCTTTATGCCATTGATAAAGATTTGCATTTATCACACTCCTTTGTAATGGTTTGTTCACTCAATCACAACCGATTACGAGATTATTATAAACTATTTTTAAGTATAAGTCAACTATTTTTGACTATTTTTGTAAATATTTTTTAAGTATTTTTTAATTTTTTTTTAATATTTATAAAAAAATACTTGCTATTCTTTTTATTTTGTGATATTGTATATGTAAGGAGGTAATAATAATGGTTAGGCGTGAAGATATAAAAAAGTTGTTGATTGATTGTGGAGTAACCGCTGCGGAACTTGCGAAAAGGTTAGATATGACACCGCAAAACTTCAATACCATGCTGAATAAAAAGGAGTATCGGCAAGGCGATTTACAAAAAATTGCCAATGCGCTTGGAGTCGAGTATATAAGCGAGTTTCGGCAAGTAACTAACAACGAAGGTAATAAAAAATGAAATTAACGGAAAAAATTAAAATTGCTATGATAAAAACAAACACAACGCAAGTAACGTTAGCCGAAAGGACGGGACAAACGCAAGGCAATCTTGCAAACAAACTTATCCGAGACAATTTCAAATTATCGGAATTTGAAAAGCTTGTCGAAGCACTCGGTTGTTCATTAGAAATAAACATAATTTTGCCGAACGGCGAAAAAATTTAATTCTAAAAGCTTTCCTTAACGGAAGGCTTTTTGTTTGCCTTTATTTTATTGGAATAAAAATCCATTACGGTTTTTGGGCGGAAATTACCGCTAAATCGCACAGTAGAAAACGGACGATAGATTGACCGAGAAAAGCAAATACAACGCAAGAAAACGGCGCGGGCGGTTATTTTCGCCCGCTTATCTTCTATTCCGCAAATTTGAATAGCCGCGCCGTTCGCGGTATTGGTCTAAATCGTAATCACTCCACGCCTTTTCGCGTTTAAATTCCGCTTGCTTAGATGCGTAGGAAACGACGTCGGATATTGCCATCGCGCCAAGGGCTACCCAATTTTGCGTAGCAATCGCCATCGTATAAGCAATCGCTTTACCGCCGATTTGTTGCGCAGCGTTAAGTTGAACTTGCAGTGTAGGCGAACCCGACACGTTTGAAAGCACCGCTCCAACCGTTTGCTGTACGCCCGTTTTTATCATATCGTATGCAAACGCGCCAACGGACGACTTTTTATCGTCGCCCGATTTATTTTTATCCCCCGAAGCTTTCGGTTTTTTTTCCTTGTCGCCGTCCACAGGTTTTTCGGGCGAAGCGAGCCGTTCTTCTTCCGTTACGACGGTCTTTGAAAAATTAAACGTAGTTCCCGTTATATCCATCTTCGCCCCCTTATTCGCTCGCAAAGAAACTCGTTGCGAGATAATACCCATCGTCCACTTCGTTATTATTGTCGTGGTCGAAACCTATTACGCAACCTTCGGGCAAAGCCGAAATCCAATCGTAGCTCTTTTCGCTATAAAACGCGACAAATTCTTCCTTCGTGCCGCGGTAAACGAGAGTAAGCTCTGTTGCACCACCGCTAAACGCGCTGGCCATTATTTCCGCTTCGGGACCGAAAACTACTAATTCCGTACTTAAATCAATCACATTTTCTCCGATGCGCCTTACCGTTGAAGGGATATACAACACAGTAACACCCATAGAAACAAACGCATTATCCGCTATTTCCGTCACTTCCGTACCACCTATCGTTGCAGGTATTTCCACTGAACCCGTACAGTTACTGTTTCCCGATACGGCAAATCCACCGTAAGCGCTTTCCGTTACTTCAAGATATTCGGGATAAACGTCGCCTTCTCCGCTTGAACCGCCTCCAGTTTCGCCACTGTCGCCGCTATCGCCCGTATCATCCCCGTCTTCGGTATCGCCACCGCTCGGAATATCGGTATAACCGTCGTCCGTTCCATCGCTTTCACCGTAATCGGAATCGGGAATTTCGGGTTCTTCCGAATCTTCAGGCTTTTCGGGTTCGTCGTAGATCGTAACGTTTTCTTCGCGTTGCATAAGCGATAATGCAAAGGTCATATACGCGCCGCTTTCCCGTTCACAGGTCGCTTGCACGATATAATACGTCGTTTTTATCTCTTTCACCGAGCCGTACACGGGAAGCCCGTCGCTCATTTCCATATTCGGATATTCTTCGACGAGCGTGATTTCGTATTTCCCCGTATTCGCGTTTACAAACGGATTGTCATCGTCCAAAGTCCTTTCGCAAAGGTCTCGTAACAAGTGGCAAATATAATCGTCCTTATAAAGGATATACACGGATTTCGCATATCCCGCCGAAACGAACTCCGTCGCAGCGGTGAACGAACCGGGCTTTACGGGATTTGCAACGTTAAATACCACGCCGTGCGAGCCGCGACGAAGCGCCACTTCATAACGCTTTCCGTTCGCTTGGATATACGTTTTTACGTGATTGGACAAAAGCGCCCCGCCTTCGCGAACAACGTGCATATAGCCCTTTATATTATACGTCGTAGGGAACACGCCGCCGTCCACGTCTCCCGTCGTAGTGGGCTTGCCGTAACGGAAATTGCTCCAAAAGGTGTATTCCACCTTTTTCTTTTCTTCACCGTCCGCGCCCGAAGTTTCCGATACGTAAAACGAACCGTCCACAGGCCCAAGTATGCTTTCGAGAGTTTTATTAACCGCCGCGTGTACCGCCGCGTCCTGCGACGACACCTTGCATTTATAATCAATCGTAATTGTCTGCGACAGCGTACCGCGCAAAGAAAACGGC
>CAZMAF010000060.1:0-9480 GCA_964564225.1 uncultured Lachnospiraceae bacterium | reverse complement strand
CGTAATGACTTTTTCTTTGATTAGTGTGATTTCTCCGTTAAGGACATCACGCTACCGTCTCGTGTGTTTTTAAATTATCTCTTATTTTCAAATTATCTCTTATAATAATTGATCAGACAGCCGTCGAGGATAATATCACGGTCTTCCTTCGTTAAGCCTTCAAGATAGAGTGTAACGGGAGTCAGGACGTTACCGCTGACAAGCATTGCCCCAATCTCGCTTTCCCCTTTTTCAAGCGCGGTACGAATACCGTCAAAATAAAGATAATCACCCACCTTTGCGGGAATATCACTCTTTTTTACAAAAGGAAGCATGCCCCAATTAATCAGATTGGAGCGATAGCGTTTGGTAGCATATTCAAGCGCAATATTGGCAATGCCCCCCAGCACGCGCTGACAGCTTGCCGCCTGTTCTCTTGCCGAACCGTCCCCGGGGCACTCCGCCAGAACGACGCTCGCCAGCATAACCTCATCAGGCGAAGTCACGCCGAGAAGGGAAAACACCTCGGAAAGCCCGTCATTTTTCTTACCGCTTCGGCGATTACCCTCAAGCGCTCTTGTTTTCTTGGCATTGTCAACGTAAGCGGGGTCTTTGCGCGAAAGCGTAAAGGAAGAAAGTTTTTCGGGATTGGAACGGTAGGACGAGGTATCGCCCGAAGGAATCAGCTCATCGGTCGTCGTCACCTTGTCGGTAATAACCGAAGCAACCGAAACGAGAAGCTTATCTGCAAGCGGATAAATGACAGGCCAATCCGTAATGTTCGGTCCGAAAACAAGCTCGGTTTCGGGCAAGGGCTTGCCATAACCGTTATACACACGCGCATCGTAAGGCGCTTTGTCAAAAGCATAATCGTATACGGTATAAGTAATATCGAGCGAATCGGCAGGAGTCAATACGCCGCCGTTTGCCGCCGTTGCCGCAATGGTGCGCGCATCGGCAAGCGCTACCGAGGCAATCTGAGAATCCTTCGGCTTTGCGCCCTCTCGCATCGGGAAGTTTCGTGTGGTGTGGCGAAGCGAGATACCGTTATGCTTCGGTACGTCACCCGCGCCAAAGCAAGGACCGCAGAACGCCGACCGATAGGTCGCGCCCGCTTGCACGAGTGCTTTCGCAATACCGTGACGGAAGGTCTCGGTCATCACCGAAGTGCTTGCGGGATAGACCGACAGCGAAAAATCGCCGTCCCCCGTCCGCGCGTTTTCAAGAATATCGGCAGCCGCCGCAAGATTGTCAAAAATACCGCCCGCACATCCCGCAATCACACCCTGATCGACGTGGAATTTACCGTCGCGGAATTTCGATAAAAGATCAATGCCGCCTTTTGGCACACCAAGATTTTCAGTAGCGTATCTTTCGCATTCAGCAAGAATCTCAGGGGCATTTTCCAAAAATTCACGCACCGTATAGACGTTACTCGGATGAAAGGGAAGCGCGATCATGCTTTCAATTTTGGAAAGATCCACGGTAATCGCGCGATCATAATACGCGCCTTCCCCGGGAGAAAGCGGCGCGTATGCCTCCTCGCGCCCGTGACACGCAAGATATTCCTTCGTTTTTTCATCAGTCACCCAGATCGACGAAAGACAGGTCGTTTCGGTAGTCATCACGTCAATCCCGTTGCGGAACTCGATGGGAAGGTCTGAAATCCCCTCGCCCACAAACTCCAGAACGCGATTTTTCACAAAACCCGATTCAAAAACCTTGCCAATGAGTGCAAGCGCTACGTCCTGCGGACCGACTCCCTTTCGCACTTTACCGATCAAATGCACGCAAACGATCTCGGGATAAGGAATATCGTACGTTCTGCCAAGAAGCTGTTTAACAAGCTCGGGACCGCCCTCGCCGATCGCCATCGTGCCGAGCGCGCCGTAACGGGTATGCGAGTCCGAGCCCAGAATCATTTTGCCGCACCCCGCAAAATTTTCGCGCATATAGGAGTGAATGACTGCCTGATGCGCGGGAACGTAAATACCGCCGTACTTTTTAGCGGCAGAAAGACCGAAAGCATGATCGTCCTCGTTGATCGTGCCACCCACCGCGCAAAGCGAATTGTGACAGTTGGTGAGAACGTAGGGAATCGGAAATTGCCGGAGTCCCGATGCGCGCGCCGTCTGAATAATCCCGACATAGGTAATGTCGTGCGATGCCATCGCATCAAATTTAATCCTGAGCGAGCGATCGCTATCGGAAATGCTGTGCTTTGTTAAAACAGAATACGCCATCGTTTTCCTTCTCGATGGCACATCCTCGGGCATCGCCTTACGAAAGCCGCCTTTTTCATACACAACAGGGTAAGAATGAAGCTTAATCATAAAATCCGTCCTTAATTACTTAGAAAATACCATCCCCACACCGATAAGGGCAACGATTGCGCCCACAACAATAAGGGATATTGTACTGCTTACAATGCCGTAAAAAACCGTACCGCCGCCAAGCAGTAAAAACAAAAGCAAAAAGAGAATTTTCGAAATAACCGGCATCGACTGCCCGTCCGACGCAAGAAATTCCTCTTCTGTGGGAATCGCGTTTTCTTCCGCCGCGGGAACAGGCGTCACGTCTTCCTCATCGGTAAGCGCAGCAGCTTCTTCCTCTGCGTATTCACAAAGCAAGTCCTGCGCCTCAACCAATCTGCCGTTTTCCGAAAAAAGATCCTTGAAAAAATCAAGAAGCTCCGCGCTTTTAGGAACGCCCTCGTGAAAAAGATGGTCATAGATCCGTTTTGCCGCACCCGTTCGATCCGACTCAATCTCGCTTGATACAAACGTATCCATCAGACCTTCACAGTTGGCACAGATCTCGTAACGTCTGCCGTATTTGCCAACGAACAATACCGCAGGTTCTTCTGATTCTTCAATATCGCGCGAACAAAGTGCGCAAACTTTTCTTAACATAAAGTATCCTTAATTTCTATAAACGGTAAATAAATATTGAATTGCTGTTCCGAAAGCTTTTTGGACGCGGGGACTTTATGAAAACGTCCCCGTGCCGATACATCAAAATTCAAATAATCATTCCGACTGTTTTTGAAAGCCTACGGATAAATCCTTTAGTGTGTTTTCGCGTAAAGATAGCTTGAGCGGCACATATCGCCAAGCGTTTTTTCAGCGCGCCAGCCGAGAACCGTCTCTGCCTTTTCGGTAGAAGCGTAGCAAGCGGGAATATCGCCCGCACGACGGGGCGCGATAATGCAAGGAACGTCCACACCGCAGTGTTCCTTGAAGGCGTTAACAATCTCAAGCACCGACGTCCCCTTGCCCGTACCGAGGTTCACGGTCAGAACGCCGTTGTTTTTACGAATATACCGAAGTGCCGCAATATGACCCTTGGCAAGATCAACGACATGAATATAGTCGCGCACACCCGTTCCGTCGGGCGTAGGATAATCATTGCCAAAAATATTCAGACAGGGAAGCTTTCCCGTTGCCACACGGCAAACGTAAGGCATCAGATTGTTCGGAATGCCGTTGGGATCATCACCGATCAGTCCCGATTCGTGCGCGCCGATGGGATTGAAATAACGAAGAAGCGCCACAGCGAACATCCCGTCGGTTGCGGCGATGTCCTCAAACATCTTTTCCTGCATGACCTTAGTCGTTCCGTAGGGATTGGTTGCCGAGGTCGGCAGCGTCTCCACATAGGGAACGGCGTCGCTCGTACCGTAAACCGTTGCCGACGAAGAAAATACAATCCTGTGACAGCTATACTTTTGCATTACGTTCAGAAGCGTGAGCGTGCCGACAAGATTATTCGTATAATACCAAAGCGGCTTTTCTACGCTTTCGCCAACCGCCTTGAGTCCCGCAAAATGAATGACCGACTCGATCTCGTAACGCTCAAACACGGCAGTCAGCGCCGACTCGTCACAAACGTCGCCTTCTACGAAGATCGGGCGCTTGTGCGTGATTGATTCGATATAATCGACTACCTCGCGCTTTGAATTGGATAGATTGTCAAAAATCACAACCTCCTCACCAATATTTTGCAGCTCCACTACGGTATGCGAACCGATATAACCGGTTCCGCCGGTAATGAGTATCATAAGCTCACCTCAAATTATACGTATTTTTTGGTTAAAAGCGAAAACTCGTCAAGACGAAGGAAAATATTTTTTGCCAAAGCAAGCTGACCTCTGGCGCGATCGAGATTTTCAAGAGGATAGCTCACCTTGAAATATTTATCACCGTCAAGATAGTCAGTCAAAAAGCGCACGGCAAGCTCGTAAGTCAGAACGAAGGCGCTGAAAGGAAGCAGCTTTTTTTCCTCCTCGGTCAGCTTTGTGCCAACCTCCGATAAAAAGCCGCCGAGAAAAGCGTCGTAACGCTCAACGTCCACCGAGAAACCTTCAAAATCCACCGAGCCCTCAGGTCTTGTCGATGCGCCCGAACGGATCGCATCGCCAAAATCGTAAAGAAGACTGCCCGGCATTACGGTATCAAGATCAAGAACAACATCAATGCCATCATCGCCGATAAGTACGTTATTGATCTTGGTATCGTTATGTACCACGCGCATCGGCAAGCGACCGCCGTCAAGAAGGCTCTGAATATAGGACGCCTGCGAAGCAAGCTGTCTGATCGCCCCCACCGTCTCCGCGGAAAGAGCAATTCTTTCGCGTTCGGCAGTCGCAACCGATTCCCATAAAGCTTCGATACGAGCAGACGTATTATGAAAATTCGGAATCGTTTCAAAAAGCGTCGTAGCATCAAAATCGGCAAGCGCGCTCTGGAAACGTCCGAAAGCACGAGCGCCGCGCTCAAGCAATGCGGGAGTCGGCTCGTTATACGTTTTGCCCGGAAGTCGCAGAGCAAGTCGCCACACGCCGCTTTCATCCTCGTGACAATACTCGCCCGTCTTCGTTTTGATAAAGGTCAGCGTCGGAACGCCTTTTTTGCGAAGATGCTCGGTAACGGATACGGCGTTTGCCATGACTTCATCCGGCTTTTTAAAAACGTAGGTATTAATTCTCTGTAAAACGTATTCCCCACAGTCGGTTGTAATAAAAACAGTCGTATTGATCCGCCCGATGTGACAAACCTCCGTCGAAACAATGTTGCCTGCAACGTCAAATTTTTCAAAAACATCCGCGTATATCGTTTCCATTATCTTTTCCGTTATCCTTTCCAAAGACCGTTGGGATAAATACCGCTTTCAGTCATTTCCTTTATTTTCTGAACCACACCGGGCTTGTCAGCGGCGTAGGTCACGCCAAACCACTTCGCTTCGGTGGGAAAAACGTCAACCGTACATTCACCCGACGCCATCGCGCCCGAAAGCGCAAGCGGAATAAAATATTCAGCCTTCAACGCACCCTTGTTCGCATCAAGGAAGGTTTTAAAGCCTTTCTCAAACACCTCGAAAACGTCGGGAGCAAAGCCAAAGAAGTTCATGGAAACAAGACTGTCAAGCGCGATCTCGTGAGGCTCGCCGTCACATGCGCAAAGCGCTCTTTTACCGTCACGGTAAATTTTGGTATGCTCCGCAATGGATACGAGCTTTCCGTTTTCAGAGGTACAAACACCGCGGGCAACACTGCCGTTATCGGTCAGGGTATTATCAAGAATATAGCCCGCCATGCAGTAACGCGAGGTTCTGTCACCCGAAAGAACCTTTGCCATTTCGATATACGCCTCTCTGCCATAGAAATCGTCGGCATTGATAACGGCAAAATTGTCGTTACCCACAACGTCTTTACAACACAAAACGGCATGTGCCGTACCCCAAGGCTTCTCTCTGCCTTCGGGAACCGTATAACCTTCGGGAAGCATGTCAAGCGACTGGAAAGCAAATTCAATTTTTACAAACGGCGCAATACGGTTTGCAATCGTTTCCCTGAACACTTCAAGATTTTCCTTTTTAACAAGAAAAACCACGCGGTCAAAGCCCGCTTTTATCGCATCGTAGATCGAATAGTCAATAATAAATTCACCGTGTTCGGTAATGGGATCGACCTGCTTGAGTCCGCCGTAACGAGAACCAAGACCTGCTGCAAGAATTACAAGAGTCATATGTGATTCCTTTCTTCACGAAGCGGCATATACTGTAAGAGCCGCCGGTATTTAAAACTTTCTTCTTATTATATCACAACATGTCTAAAAATACAAGAATAATTTTCTTGAATTTAGCAGGAATACGTCTTGTTTTTTTAAAAAATTTGTTGTATAATGTACGCAATGTTAAAAATCCGCCGTTCAATACCATGCTCGAAGGGAGGGCGCCGCATGACACCGTACAAAAACACGGACGCAAACGCATTAAAACAGGAATATGAAGCGCTGACAAAAGAATTTGAAGCATTCAAAGCCATGAAACTCTCACTCAATATGGCGCGGGGTAAGCCCGATACCGACCAGCTTAATATTTCACAAAGCATTCTGTCAATTTTTTCCGAGATTGAAAACTGCATCGCCGAGGACGGCACCGATTGCCGCAACTACGGTCTTTTAGACGGCATTCCCGAAGCCAAGCGCTTCTTCGCCGATATTCTCTCGGTAAACGAGGACGAGCTGATCGTCTGCGGCAATTCCTCGCTCAACCTGATGTACGACACCATTGTACGCTGTCTTTTATATGGCGCGGCAGCCGATACAACCCCGTGGATCAAACAGGGAACGATCAAATTTCTCTGCCCCGTCCCAGGTTACGACAGACATTTCGCCATCTGCCAAAGCCTCGGCATCGAAATGATCCCGATTGCCATGACAAAAACAGGTCCCGACATGGATACAATTGAAAATCTCGTAGCAAACGACCCTGCTATAAAGGGCATCTGGTGCGTGCCGAAATATTCCAATCCCGACGGCACGACCTACTCGGACGAAACGGTACGCCGCTTTGCCAATCTTTCCCCTGCCGCCGACGATTTCCGCATCTTCTGGGATAACGCCTACCTCATTCACGACCTCTACGACGAGGGCGACAGCCTGCTCAATATCTGCGAGCTTGTGCGCGGCACGAAAAACGCCGATATCGTATATGAATTCTTCTCAACCTCCAAAATCACCTTCCCGGGCGCAGGCGTTGCCGTTATCGCATCCTCGAAAGCCAATATAAAGCACATCAAGTCCAGCCTGACGGTACAGACCATCGGCTATAACAAACTGAATATGCTCCGTCACGTCCGCTATTTCAAGAACACCGAGGGCGTGCTTGCCCAGATGAAACGCCACGCCAACCTGCTCCGCCCCAAATTCGACGCGGTCATCGAAGCGTTTGACAAAGAGCTTGCTCCGCTCGGCATCGCAGAGTATTCAAGACCGCGCGGCGGCTATTTCATCAGCCTGAATACCATGCCGGGATGCGCAGCCCGCGTTTTTGACCTGATGCGCGAGGCGGGCGTTACAATGACGAACGTCGGCGCGACTTTCCCCTACGGAAAAGACCCCGAAGACAAAAATCTACGCATCGCCCCCTCTTATCCGCCTCTTGAGGAAATCAGAATTGCCACAAAAGTCCTCATCTGCGCCATCAAAATGGCATCCATTGAAAAACTGTTGAAATAACCCCCAACACGCAACAGCCTTCAACGTTCGGCAATCTTCCGAACACACGAATTTCAACCTGCCCCTTTTTTCGCAACCTTCGGTTGCGAAAAAAGGGGCGTTTTCGGTTGGGAAAGAGAGGGCTTTTTCGCCCATCGAAGTGCAACCAAAGGTTGCGGTGTGATATTTTTCACCATTTTTACACCCCTCCCGTCCCAACTCCCACACATTTTCACACTTTTCTTTTGACTTTTTCACACTTTTCTTTCGACTTTCTCTTGACATTCCCGCCACTTTGTGCTATGATACTCCTGTTACCCGGAGGCATATCGAAGCGGGGACGTTGCCGAGCGCTGCCGGTGGCAGATTAAGCGAGGCATACGGAGTGGCAGCGGTCGAAATTTTGTGAGCGAGAACGAGCAAAAAATTTCGGGCACCGCAACAGGACATAACGAGGCGGAGCCGAGAAAATTTAATATTGAATGTTGAGCTTTTTTGAGCTTAAACATATATACGGAGAGGTATCGAAGTGGTCATAACGAGGCGGTCTTGAAAACCGTTTGGGTTCACGCCCACAAGGGTTCGAATCCCTTCCTCTCCGCCAAAAGGAACTAAAACGAACACCGTTTTAGTTCCTTTTACTTTTTCACTCTTCACTCTTCACTTTTCACTCTTCTCTCGAAGCTTGTCGATTAGGTAATAAGTAAAAGTGAATAGTGAAAAGGTATCTGATGTAACTTTTTGCTGAGGCAAAAAGCATTTTTTATTATATCAAGTTATACAAGGCTTCGCCTTGACTTATTTGCCAAAGTGTGATATAGTATTTTTGCAAGGGGGGTGATGTGTATGAGCTATGTTGAGCAAATGCAATCTCTAATCAACAAAACGATTATTAACATAGCAATCATCTATGCCTTAATAATTATCATAGTAGGTGTTGTTTGGATTGCTCCGTTCTGCTATTACAAAAAGAAAAGAGATAAGCAGAAAAACACCAAAATTCTCAAAAAGTCCTTGATAGCACAAGCGAGCATTACTGTTATTAGCCTGTTGTTCTCACTAATAACTATTTCAAGTTTCCAAGATATCAACAATATGAAAAAAGATATCGAAAACAATTCCTTTGTTACGTATGTCGGTGATTACGATATTGATAATACATATCATTTTTCTTTTTCTGTTTCTGAACTATGGTTTGATTTGCGTGCTGTTACCGTTGAGGGCGAAAATGAGCTGCTTTGGTTTGATATGACAAGCAATATTGCAATAGATGTACACGATACTGGAACAATTGTGTATGGTAAAAATAGCCGTTATATCGTGAAAATTGAAAGTGAATAGTTGATCTTTTGTTCGCAATTACCTCGATTTTTGACCTTTTATCCGAAATTAGGCAAAAAATCCGCACACGCGAGTGTGCGGATTTTTTACTTTTTCACTTCTTCACTCTTCACTTTTCACTCCCCACTTGTCGATTTTTGGCAAGTAATAGTGAATAGTGAAAAGGTATCTGAGGTAGCTTTTCTCCCGATGGTCGAAAAGCATTTATATGATACTGTTTCAGTATTTGATGATCACAAAAAACACCCGCATGTTCAAACGAACACACGGGTGAGGAAAACAACCCTTAACCGCAATAACTTGAATCAGTCAAGTAGGTACGAAGCATCTGCAAATCTCTTTCCGCGGTGTGACTGCCGTCGCATTCCACACAGAGATTGCAATAATAGTACGCCTCGGTAAAATATCGGCGCGCAAAGGATTTATTATCAAGATCGTGGTAATAGATCTTCCCCATTTCGTCCGGCACAGCATACAGATTGGGCTGATGGTAGGAGGGATTCACCTTGCAGAGCACGATCAGAGAATCACGGATGGCTATACGATAGTGAGCCAGCACCTTATCGGGATCGCCACTTCTGCAGCATCCACGCCGCCTTGCGTTTACTGATGTGGAGCATCTTGTAAAGCTGCTCCAAGGAGATGATCTCGCCCTTCATTG
>CAZMAF010000059.1:0-9522 GCA_964564225.1 uncultured Lachnospiraceae bacterium | reverse complement strand
GGTTTCCGTACCCATCGACGTAAACCAATCCACACCCTTCAGAATGATCTGAGGAATGTTTGCGTAGGTTTCAACGTTATTCAGAATAGTGGGCTTTCCGAAAAGACCCTTAACAGCAGGGAACGGAGGACGGGGACGGGGCTCGCCGCGGTTGCCCTCAATCGAGGTCATAAGAGCGGTTTCTTCACCGCATACGAACGCGCCTGCGCCGAAACGGAGTTTCAGATCAAACGCAAAGCCCGTACCAAAGATGTTGTCGCCAAGAAGACCGTAAGCCTTAGCCTGCTCGATCGCGATTTCAAGGCGCTTGATTGCGATAGGATATTCCGCGCGAACGTAAACGTAGCCCTGGTTTGCGCCGATTGCATAACCTGCGATCGCCATAGCTTCGATAACGGCGTGGGGATCGCCCTCAAGGATCGAACGGTCCATAAACGCGCCGGGGTCGCCCTCGTCGGCGTTACAGCAAACGTACTTCTGATCAGCATCGGGAACGAGCGTTCTCGCAAGCTGCCACTTCTTACCGGTGGGGAAGCCTGCGCCGCCGCGTCCGCGAAGACCGGATGCAAGAACGGTGTCAATAACCTCCTCAGGAGTCATCTCAGTGAGTGCCTTACCAAGTGCCTGATAACCGTCGTTTGCAATATATTCATCAATATTTTCGGGGTTGATAACACCGCAGTTACGGAGTGCCACTCTCTTCTGCTTCTTGTAGAAAGCAGTTTCGGAAAGCGAGGTAGCGTGATGCGTGTCAGCATCACCCTGATCGTGATAAACGAGTCTTTCAACAGGTCTACCCTTGAGGAAATGCTCCTCAACGATTTCAGCAACATTTTCTACCGTAACGCTGTGATAGAACGTGCCTTCGGGATATACGATCATGATCGGACCGAGCGCGCAAAGACCGAAGCAACCGGTCTTAACGACCTTAACCTCTTCGGAAAGTCCTTTTGCTTCGATTTCAGTCTCCATGACCTTCATAATTTCTTCACTCTTGGAAGAGGTGCAGCCTGTACCGCCGCAGATCAAAACGTGTGTGCGTACCATATCTGTTTACTCCTCCCGATTACTGATTTGCGCCGATGGTATATTCGGTTACAACGTTACCGCCGACAAGATGCTCTTTTACGATTCTCTCTGCCTTTTCGGGGGTGAGCTTAACGTAAGTAACCTTGTCCTTGCCGTCTTCAAAAACTTCAACAACGGGCTCATACTGACAAATGCCGATGCAACCGGTCTGAGTAACGGTGATCTTGTCTACAAGACCTTCCTTCTGAACGGCTGCCGTGAATGCGTTGAGAACCGGTCTTGCGCCTGCCGCAATACCGCAGGTAGCCATACCGACAACGATTCTGGTCTGTGCGGAACCTTCGCGGATAACGACTTTGTCTTTCATTTTATCACGAATTGCCGCGAGATCTGCCAAAGATATCATAATTAATTCCTCCGTATATGTTTCTCAAATTTAATTCTCGTATTGCTGCTTTAGATATGCGTGAATCCACTCAAGCACCTCAAGCTCCGCAAGCGATACGCCGCCGAGCAATTCCCTCAGCTCTCTCGTATCAAGCGTTACTTCCCTTGCGGGCGTTTTGTCGATAAAGACAAAATCGCAGTCAGGATCGCCGCCGATCAATATCACGATCGAAGATATCACGTCGCCGATGGGCGTGAAGTCGATATGCAACGTATCAAACGTCGCAACGACTGCCGTTCCGTGACTGTCAGGTGCTTTACTTGACGTGACGGTGAGCGTGCCGCCCGTGCTTTCTGCGGCAAGGCGCAAAAGGGGCAGTCCAAGACCGACCTTTCTCGTCTTGCGCGTGGTATAAAAGGGATCGGTGACGTTTTTCACCGTTTCCTCGTCCATGCCGCAGCCGTCGTCGCGGATCGTCATCGTCAAAAATCCTTTTTCATCGGTGACCAGCGAGATCTCAACGAGTGTCGCGCCGGCTACCGTGGAATTTTTGGCAACGTCAAGAATATTGAGGGACAGTTCTTTCATAAATTACTGATACTGCTTCAGAATGCCTGCCATGTCAGCGGCAGTCAGCCTGCCGTATACCTCGTTGTTAATGGTAAGAACGGGAGCAAGTCCGCATGCGCCGATGCAACGGGTAGCATCTACCGAGTATTTGCCGTCAGCCGAGGTCTCGCCTGACGATACGCCGAGAATCTCAACGATCTTATCGAGAATCTCACCGGAGCCCTTAACGTAGCAAGCCGTGCCAAGACAAACAGCGACAGCAACCTCACCCTTGGGATTGAGCGAAAACTGCGAATAGAAGGAAGCAACGCCGAAGATTTCTTCCATCGGAATGCCTGTCTCTCTTGCGATGATCTGCATAACCTCACGGGGCAGATAACCGTAGATTTCCTGTGCCTCCTGAAGAATGGGCATCAGCGCGCCGCGCGTATCACGGTGCTTGGCAATAACGGCAAGAAGTTCTTCTTCCTGCGTTTTCGTGCCGCGAAACATAACGGTTGTCAATTTCTTTTTCATAGTCGAAAACTCCTTTTGAATCTATATTTTATTTTTTATCAAAAGCCAAAACACAAGCGACAGATCGCTTCCCTTTATTATACAACATCTGAAAAAAGATTGCAATATTTATTTTGTTAAAAATTAAACAATTTTCAACCTTTTTTATGGTTATTCTCGCAAATGCTGTAAGATTGCCCTGCGTATCTCATCATGAGTTGCGTTTTCGGGTAAATCAAGTTCGATAACATTCACCGCTTCGTTAATCGCCTCAAGCCTGTGCGCGTCGGAAGAAGTGACGACCTTCTTCCCTCTCGCCTCGGCATAAAGCGCCTCATACGCCTCCCGATTGGCGATATCGCGATACTCCACAGCGGCAAAGGCATACTCGGGCGGAATATCGCCGAGCATTGCAATAATACCGCTTGAATCACGGTCGATATGTGCGGGATAGACCACACCCTCAAAAGAACGGACAAGGTCTACGGCATCGCCCATAAAAAGATCGGTCGCTGCGACGAGAAGCGGCTTCATTTCTTCAAGAATTTCATCGTTTTCATTCATCACAAGCTGTCTGCCGTAGATGTCGGGATCATTGTCGATCGGCATACGGTGCGATGCTATTACCTCATCAAAAGCAAGAGCGGCATCAAGCGTGGGAAAGAGGCAAACGAGATGCACGTCTTCTGCCGTCGAAAGCTCCATGCCGGCAATCGCCGTAATACCGTACGCCTCGCAAACCTTGAAAAAAGCAGGACAGTTCTTTGCCGTATTGTGATCGGTCAGCGCCATCACCGTAAGTCCGATCACCTTGCCCATCCCCGCGATATTAGCAGGTGTCATAAGCTCATCGCCGCAGGGGGAAAGGCAGGAATGTAAATGCAGATCGTAAAAAAACTTCATAAGTATTTTGAAAGCTCGACACAAAGCGAATAGGCATCCTTTGCGGATGTATAAAGATTGACGCCTTTTTCGTTTGCCTTTTCAATCACGTCGGGTGTGATCTCGGCATTTTCAGCAATAATCACCATCGAAGCATCGACAAGTGTCGCCACCGCTACGGTGTTGACGTTTGTCATGATCGTCACCCACGCACAGTCGGCAGTTGCGCGCCCCATCACCCAGCTCAGAAGATCGCCGGTATAGCAGCCCGTAACCTCGCGATCAACTTCGGGCGTTGCAAGGGGTGTGAGAGAAAGCGCTTCTGCAAGCTTATATACATTCATATGGATACTCCTTATTCGGATTTCTTCTGCGTTACGTTCGGACAGCTTTTACAGTCGGCGCGTCCTTCGCCTACGAGCTTTAACAGCTTATCGCGCATTAAGAACACACAGTCCTCAGGGGTTGCTCTGCCGCGCACGATGTCTTCGGCAAAAGCTCGACAGCTCGGCGCGCCGCAAGAGCCGCAATCAATACCGGGTAACCCCTCGGTAATCGACACGATCTCGCGCATCTTGCGCATCGCCTCGTGACGGTCGGCATCAAGCGTTGACACGTTGTTCGCTTCAAGCGGGGATTGCCATTCGTAACTTTCAAGACGGCAGTCACCGACACGGTTCAAGGACACCGGCAAGTACCGTCGCATCGTTTGAAGACGTGCCTTAGCTATGTAAGGATTTTCGATGTTCAGAACGCCCCCTACGCAACCGCCGTTGCAGGCGTTCAGCTCCACGAAATCAATGTTTCGGATATTGCCGTTGTCGATCTCGTCAAGCACCTTAATGACGTTTTCAATGCCGTCCGCAGCAAGGTACTTTTCGTTAAAGAGCGCCGATGCTTCGCCGCCCGCGCCTGCCCAGCTGATTCCGATAATACCCGACTTCGCCTGAATTTTCGGCTCGTCGATCCTCTTCATCGCAGAAAGCATCTTGAAATAAAATTCACCGATCGACAGAACGCCGTTCACGGCGCTCTTTTCGATACCGATAGGATTTTTGACGTAGCTCACCTTGGCAGGACAGGGAGAGATGAACAAGACGGCAATATCGTTATCCGAAAGCTCGGGATGCGCCGCAAGTGCTTCCTTTCTCGCGATACGCGCCGCAACCTCGATGGGCGCCATAACGGGCATCACGTTTTCCACAAGCAACGGATAACGGATGCTGATAAGACGCACGATAACGGGACACGCAGACGAAATAAACGGCTTTTCCCTGTCATCGTTACGCTCCATATACTTTCTCGTATATTCCGACACGATCTCGGCGGCGCGCGATACCTCGAATACGTCGTCGAAGCCGCATTCCGCCAGCGCGGACAGCAGAATATCAAGATCTGCCGCTTCCTCAAACTGCCCGTACAAAGCAGGCGCGGGAAGCGCAATTTTATATTTATAATCGGCAAAATCCTCAAATTTATCGCAAAGCGCCTTTTTCGCCTTCGACTGACAAACGCGAATACACTCGCCGCAGTCGATGCAACGCGCGTTTTCGATGACGGCGCGCGAATGCTTCACACGGATCGCCTCAGTCGGACAGTGCTTGATACAGGTCGTACAACCCTTGCACTTGGCAACGTCAAGCATAACCGAATGCGTCAGGATCTCATCCCTCTGAGTAATCGGCGCACTTTCAAGTCCGCCCGCTATTATAGTTTCTTTTGGTGGCACTTTCTCACCTTCTTTTCTTGTCAAGCTCAAAATCAGACGTTAACTACCATCGTAATCGTCGTACCAACACCGATTTCGGATTCAATTTTCATGTCGTCGGTGTATTTTTTCATATTGGGAAGACCCATACCCGCGCCAAAACCGAGCGAGCGGATGTTATCGGGAGCAGTGGAGTAGCCCGCCTGCATCGCAAGCTCAATATCGGGAATACCGGGACCGCGGTCGGCAAGCACGATCACGATGCGATCGTCAAAAACGTCAACGGTCGCCTTACCGCCCTGCGCGTGAATGACCATATTGATCTCGCCCTCGTACATCGCCACCGATACCTTGCGGATGATTTCGGGGTCAAACCCCATCTGACGAAGGCTCTTTTTTACTCTGACCGACGCCTCGCCCGCCGAGGTGAAGTTATCACCGTCAATCTCATATTCAAGTCTAACCGAATCAGCCATGAACAATGCTACCTCCCGAAAGTCCGTTTTCGTAAAGCTTGCCGCAAGCAACGTACATTCTTTCGCTCGATGCCAGCACCACGATGTCTGCTTTTTCGGCAAGCGCAATCACGTCAGCAGGGGGCGTTTTACCTCTTACAAAGACGATGCAAGCCATATCCATCATCTGAGCGGTGCGCACAACCTGAGGATTGCAAAGACCGGTGATAAGCACCGCCTGCTCCTTAACAAAAGCAAGCACGTCGGACATCATATCGCAGCCGCAAGCGGACTTTACCTCGCGGTCAAGACCGTCCTCGCCGCAAAGCACGCGGGCATTCAAAAGAGTTGCAATTTCGCTGATTTTCATAATTTGATCCTTTCTCTTCAAAAACATAAACTACACTATCATTATTATACAATATCAAGTCAGATTTGTCTATACCGTTTGTGCAATCTTTTCAATTTTTATCAAAAATAAAATTCACTTCACAAAAAAGGCCGAAAGGAAATCCTTTCGGTCTTTTGGGTTATTCCGTATCGGTCGCCTTCTGAATTTCACGGAAAGCCTCGTCGAGATAGTCATTTTCCATCAGCTCAAGCATACCCTTGTCACAAAGAGCGGCAAGCTTACGGTCAATCGGAATTTTCGCAAGCACTTTGATACCGTGCTTTGCAGCAACCTCGTCGATATGGCTCTCGCCGTAAATATAATGACGCTTACCGCAGTCTTCACATTCAAAATAACTGTAATTCTCAACGATACCGAGGATCGGCACGTTCATCAGCTTCGCCATCATAACCGCCTTTTCGACGATCATCGAAACAAGATCCTGCGGAGAGGTCACGATTACGATACCGTCAATGGGGAGCGACTGAAATACCGTCAACGGTACGTCGCCCGTTCCGGGAGGCATATCGACGTACATATAATCGACCTCGCCCCAACAAACGTCGGTCCAGAACTGCTTGACCGTACCCGCAATCACAGGACCGCGCCATACGACAGGCTTGGTTTCGTCGTCAAGCAGGAGATTCACTGACATCACGCGGATGCCCGTCTTGGTTTCGAGCGGATACATACCGTATTCCGAACCGCTCACCTCACCCTTAACGGCAAAAATCTTCGGAATCGAAGGTCCGGTAATATCGGCGTCAAGAATCGCCGTCTGATAATTCTTGCGCTGGGAATTGACGGCAAGCATCGAAGTCACAAGCGACTTGCCGACACCGCCCTTACCGCTGACAACGGCAATCATTTTCTTTACGTCGCTGAGAGGGTTTGCCGCCTCCAGAAGACTCTTTTTCTCTTTAGAAGGACAATTTGCCGAGCAGGACGAGCAATCGTGCGTGCAACCTGTCGACGTTGTATTTTTATCTTCCACGGTAAAAACCTGCCTTTCATAAATAAATTCCACGCTTATTAGTATATCACAATTCCAAAAGATTGCAAGAGCATTTTCAAAAAAGTTTTACAAAATACCATTTCTATGCCGCAAAGCTACCGATTATGACAGAATTTTCCGCTTTTACCTGCTATAATTCCAATGACTTAAGCTGAGAAAGGACTCAAAAATGGAAGAAAAACGAAAACTTTTTAAAACCTTTGGCGAAGGCTGCAAAAACACCTATCACAAGGCGGAAAACTTCTGCCGCATCGTTTTGGGGCGCGACCTCAGCGGCGAGGAGGAGCGGATCCGATCGAAAAAATGGCGCAAACAGCTCCTGTTTTTCGCGCTTTCATCGGGTATTGCCGCGCTTTTCACGCTGACTGCGCTACCCTATGAGATTGATGCGCTTGGCTATGCCTTTTTCGCCGCCGCCACGGGAGCGGATGCGCTCTACGCCCTCGTCGGCATTGCCGTCGCCCTCCCCTTTCACACATCCCCCTTCATACTGCTCTTCGTCACAGCGCTCGGCGTCCTGATGCGCGTGCTGATTCAGCGCACCGCGAGCGCAGGGAAATATTTTGAAGAATCACGGCGCGTGAGATGCGCCCTTTCCGCCGCCCTCGGCTTTCTCGCAGGCTTTGCGAGAGCCGCCCTCGTCGGATTTACCAAGGAATCCATCATCGCCCTCATCGCCTCATCGGTCACCGCTCCCATCCTCGCCCTGCTCTTTTCTCTCATCACCTCTCCCGCAAAAGAGGGCGCGTGGCGCGAGATCGGACGGCTTGCCATCGTCTTTTTTCTCGTCTATGCCCTTGATACCGTCGGCATCTTCGGACTTTCCTTCGGTACAATGCTCGCATTCTTCCTGACACTTGCCATCGCCATTACCAACGGCGCTCTGCGCGGCGTTCTGATGGGGCTGGTATCGGGGCTTGCGCTCGGCGGCATTTACGCTCCCATTTTCGCCCTTGCGGGACTCGTCACGGGGCTTGCCGCCAACTTCAACCTGACCTACTCGGTTCTTTCCTCCGCCATTCTTGCCATTCTGTTGAATCTCTACCTGAAAGGGCCTATGAACGCCCTTGGCTTTTCGGGCGACGTCATTTTCGCCGCCGTTATTTTTCTGCCTCTTGCCAAGGCAGGACTGATTCCGCAGATCCACTTTTTTGCCGACGAGCCCGGCGAGCTTCCCGGAATGAAATACGTTGAGGGCGTACAAAAGAAATTCCGGCAAAACCGCTTGGAAGCCCTCGCCACAGCCTTCGAGGAGCTGTCCGACGTCTTTTTGGAGCTTTCCGAAAAAAGCCGACGTCCCGGCAACTACGAACTTCACGAGGCGGGCGACGAAGTCTTTTCGCGCTATTGCAAAAAATGCGCCCTGCACGGCATCTGCTGGCAGCGCGACTACGACGAAACAAGCGAAGCCATGAACGCCATGCTTAAAAAAGTACAGGAGGGCAAGGCGGCGGATAAAGGCGATTTGCCGGACACCTTCGGAAAACGCTGTCGACACCTTGAAAAAATACTGCGCGACATCAACAATGCCGCCGCCGACCTCGTCGAGCGCGCCATACGCCGCGACAAAACCGAACTGTTCGCCCTCGATTACGAAGCAATGGCAGAGCTGCTTGCTGAAACCGCCAGAGAGGGCGAAGACGAATTTGAACGCGACCTGCCGCTTATGAAAAAGGCAATGCAGGCATTGCGCGCAAAAGGATTTGCGGCGCTCGGCTACTCGGCATGGGGCAAACGGCAAAAAACGCTGCTCGCATCAGGCGTTGACGTCACCTCGCTTTCTCTGAGCGGTAAGGAAATATCGAAAACACTCTCAGAGGCATCGGGACTTGAATTTTCCGAGCCGCATTTTGACTTCAGCGGAGACTTTGTGACAATGACCGTCACCTCTCTGCCCCGCATTGCCCTCGATATCGCCACAGCATCGCGCGCCAAAGAGGAAAATACCGTATCGGGTGACGCTACCGCAATCTTCGATGATGCCGCCCAAAACCCCTACGCGCTGCTCTGCGACGGTATGGGAAGCGGACGGGCGGCGGCAATCACCGCAAGAATTTCGACCGTGTTCCTTGAGAAAATGATCTCGGCAGGCAATCCGCAAACCGTCGTTTTAAAAATGCTCTCGAATTTCTTACGGTCGAAAAGCGAGGAATGTCACTCAACCTGCGACCTGCTCGAAGTGGACGCCTACGGTTGCCGCGCCATCTTCACCAAGTGCGGCGCCGCGCCGTCTTACCTCTGTCACGAGGGCAATCTCGTTACCGTTGACCTGCGATCTCTGCCTATTGGCATCACACGCGACTTTACCCCTGCCACCCAAAGCCTGCCCATTGCCATTGGGGACGTTCTCATCTTATCAAGCGACGGACTCACCATGGAGTCAACGGAGGTTACGGCTTTGCTGAACGCCAACGAAAACGCCTCCTCAAGCGAACTTGCCGGGCTTTTTCTTAACGGCTTTGCCGGAAGCGACGATGCCAGCATCATTGTCATCCGTATCTGCGAGCCAAAATAATCAATACAAAATTGATAAATCCCACGTTAATCAACAAAAAAATAAACCTCCGGATAGGAGGTTTATTTTTATTA
>CAZMAF010000058.1:0-9597 GCA_964564225.1 uncultured Lachnospiraceae bacterium | reverse complement strand
CGGTACGTCCGAACACTCCATGATCGGTCGATTTATGGGACAAATCATCGACGGCAATAAATTGCCCTTGGCGCTCACCAGCTATTCGCCCTGTTTTAGAAAAGAAAAGGGCGCGCACGGCATTGAGGAACGCGGGATTTATCGTATCCATCAATTTGAAAAGCAGGAAATGGTCGTTGTGTGCCGTCCGGAAGAGAGCGAGGAATGGTATGAAAAACTGTGGTCGTACACAGTCGAGCTGTTCCGTTCCTTGGATATCCCCGTACGTCAGCTGGGCTGCTGTTCGGGCGATTTGGCGGATTTGAAATACAAGAGCTGTGACGTGGAAGCGTGGAGCCCTCGCCAAAAGAAATATTTCGAGGTTGGCTCGTGTTCCAACTTAACCGACGCACAAGCCCGCCGTTTGGCTATCCGTTACAAGGACAGCGACGGTAAGGTGAAGCTTGCGCACACGCTGAACAACACGGTGGTTGCGCCGCCGCGTATGCTGATTGCGTTTGTGGAAAACCACTTGCAGGCGGATGGGAGTGTGAATATCCCTGAGGTATTGCGTCCGTACATGGGCGGTAAGTCGGTGATCACCCCGAAAAAGTAACAGCACAAAAACCCGTTGCACGAGGCGGCGGGTTTTTTAACGAAGGAAGGATATGGAGTATTTGTTTTTCGACATCGAATGTGCGGGCGTTTTTAAGAACGTAGCGAAAATTTGCGCGTTTGGGTATTGCCTGGTCGACGAACAATTTAATATCATCGACAAGCAGGATATCTTGATCAATCCCCAAGGCAATTTCCATTTGACGGACAGAAAGGGGGAGCAGGGTATCGTTTTGCCGTATAAATACGAAGATTTTAAAAAATATCCTACCTTTCCGCAGCTTGCCGAGCGCATTTATGCGTTATTGCAGGCGGAAAACAGGCTGGTCGTTGGGCACGCGTCCATGAACGACGTGAAGTATCTCAATTTGGAAAGCAAGCGCTTTTCCCTGCCCTCGTTTGCCTTTGATTTTGCCGATACGCAGTTTTTATATATGAACCAAATCGGCGAATTTTCTCGTCAGTTTGGGCTGGGCGCTATCGCTGAGCAGCTGGGCGTGGAATTTACGCCCCACCGCGCTGTGGACGACGCGTATGCGACGATGAAAGTGGCGGAGGCGATGTGCAAAAAGGAAAAGCTTTCCCTGCCTGCGCTCATTGAAAAATACCAAGTGACGCTGGGGAATATTCGCGATTATCAAGTGACGCAAACGACGTCGCAGGGGTTTGCGGCGTTCAAAGCGGCGCGCGAACGGGCGAAAGAAGCCCGCGAAAAGGCGCGCGCGGCATTCCACGTGTTTGCCGATAGAGCTAAGCGCCGCCGCGCTAAGGACGGGAAACTGAAAAATAAGCGCGTGTGCTTCTCGCACGCGTTGGAATTGCAAAACCCGATGGCAAATGAGCTGTTGAAAGCGGCGTTTAACGAGGCGGCACTTGTCAGCTTCCGCGCGGAGGAGTGCGACGTGTACGTGTGCTTTGCTACGGAAAACGACGCCCGTAAGCAGTCGGCGGAAAAGCAGGGCGCAAAGGTGTATTCCGTAGAGGAATTTTCCGCGTTGGTGGAGGCGAGCGTATGATTACGTTGCCTGTCGCGTTTATAGAAAACATGAAAAAACAACTCCCGCAAGAGGAATGGGAGGCGTTTTTGTCCATATATGAGCAAAAGGCGCACAAGGGCGTGCGGTTAAACCCCTTGAAAGGGGAGAAGCAAACGCTGCAAGCGCTTTTACCCTTTTTAGGCGAGCCTATCCCCTGGGAAGAAAACGGATTTTATACGGAGGAGGAAAAGCTGGGCGCAAACGCACTGCATTTTGCGGGCGCGTTTTATTCGCAAGAACCCTCCGCTATGTCCGCCGCACCGCTTTTGAGCGTGCAAAAGGGGGAACGCGTGCTCGACCTTTGCTCCGCACCAGGCGGCAAGGGTACACAGCTGGCTTGCGCTATGGCGGGCGAGGGCTTGATCGTGTTGAACGAACCGGTGTTATCCCGCGCCAAAATTTTGCTTAGCAACGTCGAACGGCTGGGGATAAGAAACGCCGTAGTCACGTCGCATTTGCCCGAAGAATTATCCTCGCGCTTTGCTGGGTATTTTGATAAAATACTCGTTGACGCACCCTGCTCGGGTGAGGGGATGTTCCGTAAAAACACGGAAGAGGCGCTGGGGGAATGGAGCGAGGACAACGTGGCGCTGTGTGCAAAACGGCAGGCGCATATCTTGCGGCACGCCACGAAAATGTTAAAAAAAGGCGGGCGGCTGGTATACTCCACTTGCACCTTTGCAACCAGCGAAGACGAGGGGCAGGTATGCGATTATTTACAAAACCATCCGCAAATGCGCCTTATCAAGCAGGAAAAATTATATCCGCACAAAGTGCGCGGCGAGGGGCATTTTGTGGCGCTGTTTGAAAAGCTTGACGGCGAGGAGGGCGCGCGTATACGCCCCATGCAGCCGTTTGTGAGCAAGGCAAGCGAGCAGGCGTACCGCGCGTTTGAAAAACAATGCTTGGAAATAAAACTCTCACGCTTGCACGAAGTAAACGGCGTATTGTATGCACTGCCTAAGGACGTATTTGACTGGAAGGGCTTGCAGGTGCTGCGCGTGGGGTTGAAGCTTGGCGAAGTGAAAAACGGCAGGTTTGAACCGTCGCACGCACTGGCGATGGCAACGAAAAAAGAAGAATGGAAAAACACGGTCGATTTCCCGCAAACGGACAAGCGTGTGGATAAATATTTACACGGTGAAACGGTGGAAGCGGATGGCGAAAACGGCTGGTGCGCGGTGTGCGTAGAGGGGCTTTGTTTGGGGCTTGGGAAACGCGTGCAGGGCACGGTGAAAAATCATCTTCCCAAAGGCATTCGTAAGCGCACAACGTAATACATTATATATATAAGGAAAAAACTATGACGTTTGAATTTTTTATGACGAGCGCACTGCTCGGGGTGGGCTTAGCCGCCGACGCGTTTTCCGTGTCGCTTGCCAACGGCCTGCACGAGCCGCACATGAAAAAAAGTAAACATTTGGGCGTAGCGGGTACGTTTGGAATTATGCAGGCGCTGATGCCGCTTTTAGGCTGGGTGTGCGTACATACGATAGCGCAGCACTTTGCCGTCTTTGCCAAAGCCGTGCCGTTCATCGCGCTGGCGCTGCTGCTGTTTATCGGCGGGAAAATGCTGTACGACGGCATCAAGGGCGAAGAAGAGGAAGAACCGCCCAAAATCGGCGTTGTCGGCGTGTTGGTGCAAGGGCTAGCCACTTCCATCGACGCGCTCTCCGTTGGGTTCACGATTGCAAGCTATACGCTTATAGAGGCGGTTGTGTGTGCGGCGGTGATTGCCGTGTTGACGTTTGGCATTTGCGTGGCGGGCGTGCAGCTGGGCAAAAAGTTCGGCATGAAGTTTGCCGATAAAGCAACCATTTTCGGCGGCGCTATTTTAATCATTATCGGTCTTGAAATCTTTATCACGGGTATTTTGTAAGCGAACGGCTTAACCACTGAGAAAACGGTAAAAATAAAAAGATATGCTCTGTTTGTTATGGGGGTTGGATTACAGCCTAAGCAAACAGAGCTTTTTTACAGCAAAAAAACACTCCGTCAAGGTTAGCCTTGCGGAGTGCTTTTTGTTACGGATTATTTATCCGAGTTCTTTTTATCCTTTTTTGCTTTTTTCACTTTCTTTGCGCGGGGTGCACGTTTTTTCAACGTTTTACGGATGATAACCGCGATGATAGCGAAGAGCAACGTTGCTGCGATCAGGATAGAACCTGCTAACAGCCAAGCGCTGGCGGAATCAAATTCGTGGTCGTGCTCGTCTTCTTCTTCGTGATCGTGATCGTCTTCTTCCGTATCAGCCGTGGGCATTTGTTCGGACAATGCATAATCGACAAACGTTTCGAAGTTTTCACCGTCGGTGTATTGCAAGAATTCTACGCCCGACGCATACGAGGATGCCGTGTAGCTTTCATACGAATTGCCAACTGCGTTTTCGTCGATGCTTTCGTCATAGCGCAAGAATTTGTCGCTGTCATAGAAGGAGTAAACGCCCTCAAAGAACTTGCCGAAGTTTTCGCCGTCTTTTTGGTTTTCAATCGTTTCCTTTCTCAGCTCGACCATAGAGGTGAAACGGCTGTCAGCCGTGCCTACGTCATAGCCGTCGAACATCACGTACGAGTTTGCGCCGTTCAAGCTTTCGCTGTTGCCGTCACGCGTACCGCTCCAAACTTCCAAACGATAATTCTTTGCTTGGTTGCCTGCGTGGATATAGAAGATAACCGTCTTCCAGCTGCCGTCACCTTTCAGCGTTTGTTGCATGGTTGCCGATGCTTCCGTCGTGTCGTAACGAACGGGCAAAGCGGAAACCTTTGCAAGGTCGTTTACTTCCGTCGTGTAAGCGCTCGTCGAATAGTATTTGCCGTCTTTATGATAGAACGCGATGCCGTCGTTGCCGTCGTGTTTTACGTTGTTGTTGTAGTTATACGAAACAGCGTCTTCACCAAGCACATAGTTTCCATCCGCGTCTTTGCCGTAAGCGGAAAGGTTTGCATAATAAGCGTTTGCGTCAACGCTGCTTGCGCCTGCCCAGTTAGGGTTGACTTTATACAAGCCGTTGGATTGCAATTTGAATGCGATATCCTTCGTGGGGTTGAACTTCTTGGAAGGATCTTTTACGCAAACGTTACCCTTATCATCGTACCAGTAGGTGCGTTTGCCGTTCCACGAAAGCATCGAAGTGTTGGTTTCGTCGTCAGTGTCTACCAGGTAGATGCTTGCCGTAGCGCCCACGCTTGCTTTCACGCGTACCGCTACTGCTGCGTAGCTGTTTGCGGAAACGGTTTGTTCTTTACCGATGAAGCCGTATGCCTTGGTTTGCGCGTCCTTGTTGTAGATAACAAGCGGTTGCGTTACGCCGTTACCGATTACGCTGTCCCAATCGCCGCCCATTTCAGCAAGCACGCTGTAATTGTCAGCATATTCTTTATTCAAAAGGCCTGCCGTGGGGTGTTGGTTAACCGCAACAAGCGTACCGGGGCCGTTGGGTTG
This sequence comes from uncultured Lachnospiraceae bacterium, assembly GCA_964564225.1. Taxonomy (GTDB): domain Bacteria; phylum Bacillota; class Clostridia; order Oscillospirales; family CAG-272; genus RGIG1993. Next base: position 4,525 of record CAZMAF010000058.1, on the reverse strand, counting down.
AACAAAGTCGCTGTCGTGGTAAACGCCCGTATAGTTCAATGCGTTAGCAAAACCGTTTTCAATCGCGTCGGTGGGGATATAAGCAGGGGAGTCAAAGCCCTTGTCGCCTGCGCCGTCGTTGTCGCTCTTGTTTTCCAAAGAAACAACTTTTGAATAATCGCCCGATGCAGCAAGCTCGAATGCGTCTTTGTCTGCGAACGTGTATTCGGTGAAGTCACAGAACGCTGCCCAACCGGTGAAGTAGGAGGATTTTGCCGTGTCCATAACCGTCGTAGGACCAAAGCCAACGCTAAGCGTGCAGTCCTTGTCTTCTTCCGTTTCGTTGGAAACGAAGAAGTAGCAACGAACCCAGCCTTCCAATACGTCTTTGTCTTCGCCTACGTCAACGGGGTCAACCGTCGTCGTGTCGATAGAGGTGATGCTGATTTTCGTGTCGCCGTCTTTCAAGATAGCGTTCGCACCCGTGAAGCCGTTCAATGCCGACGTCTTTACAAGGAAAGAAACTGCCTTGAATTGGTTGGGAGCTAACGTGAACGTGAGGTCGTTCGACGTTGCGGTGTATGCCGCGCCGTCAGCCGAAAGGAGCAACAATACGTTCTTCTCAGCGAGGATATTGCTCGATCTTGCGTCGTTTTCGCCTACGTTGGGATACAATTTCTTGTAAGCCGAGTCAAGATATTTATCGTTTGCAAGTTTTGCGCTAAGGCTTGCTTGATTGAACACGCCAACCGTATCGTCGCTGGTGCTAAGCCCCAAGCCTTGATACGTCGTTGCGCCTGCAACGCCGGCTGCCGCCGTGTACTTCGTGCCGTTAGAGCCCTCTTCCGTGGTAGGCGCTACTTCCCAAGACGTTGCCACCGTGTGCGTATCCGTTACCGTCGAAGCGAAGTCCAAAACGTATGCGCCGTAGGAAACGCTTTGCGTGTTAACGGCCTTTTCCGCTTTTTCCGTATCGAAGTATGCCACAAACACGTCGTCGCCGTACGTGCCGTTGTCTTTATCGTATTCCGTAGCGTCTACGAAATCGCCCTCGGAGATGAGCTTGCATTCGATATCGTCGAAGAACGCATAACCGTTGACGTATTCGCTTCTGTCCGTACCGCCGCCTTGGCCAAGCCCCAACACGATGTTAAACGTTACGTCCGCATACGCCGAGCCTTGCAAATAGAATTTGTATTGTGCCCAGCCGTTGTTGGTTTCTACGCCCGCCGTGTTGATGTTCTTTACCTCCAAAGCGGCGAGGCTGTTGCCGCCGAGTGCGTTGGTGATGCTGATATAAGCACCCTTATCCACCGCCGCTTGCGATTCACCCGTGGAGGAAGAGGAAGTCAAATCGCTCGTCTTTACCCAAACGGAGAATTCTGCGAACATACCCGCTTTCACGGTAACGGTCGAAGAGGACTCGAATTTTTGTGCCGTACCCAAATCCGTATACGTGGAGTTGGAATACTCGTTGTGAAGCATGAGTACGTTTTTGTTCGTATCTTTCGTAACCTCTTGACCTTCCACAAAATCGTGCGTCAAAGGATTTTCGCAATCGGGCAGGTCAACCAAGTCGATATTGAACGCTTCGTAGAATTCCAAATCGGAAACGGATTTTTCATCGTCTTCGTTTTTATTTTTCCAAGCGTCGTAATAAGCGAGCTTGTCCTTTACGGTCATTTTATCCCAGTTTTCCTTTGCTTGGTCTTCCGTCCAAGTGGAGAAATCGGGGTTGCCTACGCCCGACGTCGTCAACTCTTTCCAGTTGGTCGTGTCAACGATACCGCTGTCCGCTTTGGACGTGAGTGCGCTGCCCGTCGTAGGGGAGTTGGTCTTTCTCGTCCAGCCCGTCAACGTTTTACCGATTACGTTGAGGCCGTTGCTCGTTTGGAAGTTTTCAAAGCTTGCGTTTTTAACAAGCCCGTTGTCCTTTTGCGTTTGCACTTCGGAAGAGCTTTCGGAAGAAGAGCTGCTGGAAGAGGAGTTGTCGTTGCAGGCAGCAAGTGCTACCGTCAAAGACGACGCCATCATTCCGGACAAGAGAAGTGCAAGGAGTCTGTTTTTACGTGTGTTATTATTTCTCATATAACCACCTTTGGTTTTTTATTGTTTATTTTTGGTTTTTGCGCGCGTATTTATTTACGTACGCGTAATACGCGACTATATAAAATACCATGCTATATTATTTTAATACAAAATTGCAATATTGGCAAGCGTTTATGGTGGTAAATACGCGAAAAAGTTTGATAAATTTAAAAAAAATACGCAAAATATTTTTATTCGACGGATAAAACGCCGTTTGTGCGTGTGCTACGGAGGAAAATTTATGCAGGCAAGTAAAAAAAATACAGTTTGGCAGGCGGGCGTCGGGGCGCTGGTCGGCATCGCCAACAGTCTATTCGGCGGCGGGGGCGGTATGCTTGCCGTGCCGTTGTTTGTAAAGGGCGGGATGCAGGAAAAGCAGGCGCACGCTACGGCAATTTTAGTCATTTTGCCCATCTCCTTATTTTCCTTTATTCTCTATGCCGTGCGCGGTTTTTACGAGGCGGCGGTGCTTATCCCGACGGCGCTTGGGGTGACGGCGGGCGGCGCTTTGGGGGCGGCGCTGCTTGGAAAATTGCCTGCAAGAGCCGTCAACGTAACGTTTGCCGCCTTGCAATTGTTGGCGGGTGCGTTCTTGTTTTTCTATCGCGCGTAAACGCGGCAAAGGAGGGGAAGTATGTCCTTTTATTTATACTTAATCTTAGGCTTTATCGGCGGCATTCCCGCGGGTATGGGTATGGGCGGCGGCACGGTAACGATACCGCTTTTGGTGCTGGTGGGCGGCGTCGAACAAAAAATTGCGCAGTGCGCCAACCTGTTTTCCTTTTTGCCCATGAGCGTTGGCGCGCTGCAAACGCACGCCAAAAACAACCTTTTACAAACCAAGGGCATATTACAAGTGATTATCCCCGCACTGCTCGTCAGTTTTTTCGGTGCTTGGCTTGCTTCCGCGCTGCAATCGGACGCATTAAAGCGCGCGTTCGGCGCGTTTTTAATCGGGCTGTCCTTTTTCAGCTTTTATAACGAGTTCAACGCAAAAAACAAGGGAAATTGACGGCGCGCAACCAAGCAAACGCTTGCGTTTTTCACAAAAACCGAGTATAATAAACGTATGAAAACGTACAAATGGCTTTTATTTGATTTAGACGGCACGCTTATCTATTCCCACCCGGGCATTTTCTCCTGCGCAAGAAAAGCGCTTGCGGAAATGGGCGAGCCTGCCCCGTACACGGACGAGTTTTTACGCCGCATCGTCGGTCCGCCGCTGGAATATACTTTTGAATTCATTTTCGGGTTATCCACGGCGCGCGCGGAAGAGGCGACGAAGATTTACCGTAAGCATTACGCGCAAACGGGCGTGCATGAAAACGAGCTGATCCCCGGCATAAAAGAGGCGCTTGCCGCCCTGCAACAAGCGGGCTATATTTTGGGTATGGCGACGTCCAAGCCGCAGCGTTTTGCCGACCAAATCGCACAAAGATTGGATATAGCGCAATATTTTACGCAAATCGTCGGATGCGGGCTGGACGGCAGCCTGCCCACGAAAGCGGACGTGATTGCCGAAGCGCTGCGTAAGCTTGGCGCTAAAAAGGAGCAAACGCTGATGATCGGGGACAGACACCACGACCACACGGGCGCGGAAGCGGTGGGCGTCGATTGTGCGCTTATCCGCATAGGGTATGCGGAAGAGGGGGAAATCGAGCGGTGCAACCCCACGTTTGACTGGGCGGACGTACCAAGTATGTTAAAGAGCTTGCTATAAGGCAGGCTTTTTGCTTTTTTTGGCGATGCGATTGTAAAATTGCACAAAAAAATCGGGAAAAAATTATAAAAAAATAAAAAAATTTACACAAAACGCAAAAAAAATGAAAAAAGGGTATTTACAAATTGCGTTTTATGTGATAAACTATGGGAAAAATAAATTATAAGGTATCGTCGCGGATTGCGGCTTTGCCGAAAAATTTAAGAAAAGGGAAACGGGCAAATACTATACATACAGCTCGATTTGCCTGACGAAAACACAAAAAACCGTAGTTTATCACTAAGCGACGGAGAGAAGAGAAAGGAAAGAAAGGAAGAGAAAGTGGAAAGAATTGGCATTATCGATTTAGGTTCTAATACGGCAAGACTGTTGATTGTGGACATGTTCACCGAGGGACATTATATGGTGGTGGACGAGCTGAAAGAAAGCGTCCGCTTGGGACAGGACATGGATAGAGACGGGTTTTTGAAGCCGCAGCGTATCGCGGAAACCATCAAAACCTTGAAAATGTTTAAGCGTCTTTGCGATGCAAGAGGCGTAGAACGTATCCTCGCCGTGGGTACGGCGGCGGTTAGACGCGCGAAAAATCAACGCTCGTTCTTGGATGAAATCCAAGTGACGTGCAACATCACCATTAGAGTGCTGTCCGAGGAAGAAGAAGCGATGCTCGTGTATCGCGGCGTCATCAACTCGATGGATATCCCTAAGGGCTTGATTTTGGAAATCGGCGGCGGCAGC
>CAZMAF010000057.1:0-9678 GCA_964564225.1 uncultured Lachnospiraceae bacterium | reverse complement strand
TCACGTGAAACATTGTTGCCGTGCTATAATGCGAGCGTTTCACGTGAAACATTGTCACCATGCTTTAATGTGGGCGTTTCATGTGAAACATTGTCACCATGCTTTAATGCGAGCGTTTCACGTGAAAGATTGTCACCATGCTTTAATGCGAGCGTTTCACGTGAAACATTGTCGCCATGCTTTAATGCGAGCGTTTCACGTGAAACATTGTCGCCATGCTTTAATGCGAGCGTTTCACGTGAAAGATTGTCACCATGCTTTAATGTAAGCGTTTCACGTGAAACATTGTCGCCATGCTTCAATGCGAGCGCTTCACGTGAAACATTGTTGCCGTGCTATAATGCGAGCGTTTCACGTGAAACATTGTTGCCGTGCTATAATGCGAGCGCTTCACGTGAAACATTGTCACCATGCTTTAATGCGAGCGTTTCACGTGAACCGCGTCCTGTGTATCTTGCGCGTATGATTTTTGTAAAATCATACGCGGATATAAAAGAAAGGATACCGATTGTTTCACGTGAAACAATCGGTATCCTTTGGTATAGTAATGATAATGCGGAACTCACTTTCGGTTTCTTGTTCTTCGGATTGAACAGATACACCTCGTTTTGCAATTTTGGAAAGCGGCTTGCTTATTGTGGTGTGTATCATTGAATATGCCTCGGCGTGCGTGAGTTTTTGACTGCGTTTAGCAGGCTTTTGCTTCGCCAATAACAAGCTGTCAACGTAATTTTCCGTTTCTTTTACAGTCAGACTGTGAAAGCCGACGTAATGAATGGCACGGATTCGCTGTGTTTCGTTTGTAATTCTTAAAATTGTTCTTGCGTGACGTTCGGTTAGTGCGTATTCTTCAATCAACGCACGTTCTATGTCTGTATATCGAAGCAAACGAAGCTTGTTTGCAATATTTGACTGGCTTGTCGATAACCGTTTGCCAAGCTCCTCTTGGGTAAGATTAAATTCGGTCAGTAAGGTAGATAGAGCTGTTGCAATTTCAAACATGGTGAGGTCCTTGCGCATAATATTTTCGATAATTGCAAGCTCAGCCGCTTCCTTTGGTGTAATATCAATAATCAGGCAGGGAATTTCCGGACATGAAAGCATTTTCATCGCGCGAAGGCGGCGTTCGCCTGCGACAAGCACGTAGGTTGTGCCGAAATCCTCATCGGTATCGGCATAGCGCACAGATATGGGTTGCAGTAAGCCGTGTTGACGGATACTGTCGGCAAGGGTGACAATTTCGACTTGATCGAAGGTTTGTCTGGGTTGATTGGGGTTAACAGTAATATCGTCAATGGGAATTAATACAGTATTCGATATTTGCCGCAGTTTTTCGTCGGTATCGGTATTGTTCTTGCAAAAACTTATCTTTTTCATCGCTAATTATATCCTTTTTTGTTGAAAGAGTGATATCAGAAGATATTTTTATACAATTTCATTTCATGTCGGACGGATTTGCACAGTATTGTCATTTACAAGTCTACTATACTATAACCGTACCGAAAATAAGAGCGAGAATTGTCGTGATGTAAAAAAAATATTTTGTGTATCGTTTTGATACACAAAAGGGCGTGTAAACGGAGCCGTATGGATTGGAGTATAGATTGGAGTATAGATTGGAGTATAGATTGGAGTATAGATTGGAGTCGCGGCGGTTAATCGGCTGAGCAAACGGGGGCAGATGATTACCGTTAGCAATAACAGATAATCATTAAAAGTGTAACGCGGTGTTACAGTTTGGCTATCGGCAGGGCGTTTTGTTTGATGTTTGTTTGGCTCAGAAGCAAAAAGGGTTGAAAATTTTAATCATTTATGGTAAACTATGAAAAAAATGTAACCGTTTCATGAAAATCCTGTCTTGTAAGGTGAAGGGCCCAACGAAAGAAATGAGGTGAGATAGATGGATGACGCTTCTTTGATTGCGATGTTTTTCTCTCGTAACGAGTATGCTGTAACAGAGCTTGCAAGCAAGTATGGAAAATACTGTTTTTGCATCGCTATGAATATTCTTGGCAGCCGAGAAGATGCCGAGGAAGTTGTCAATGATGTCTATCAGCGCACGTGGCAAAGTATTCCGCCACAAAAACCAACGGATCTCAAGGCGTATCTTGCTAAGATTGCGCGAAATCTTTCATACAATCGTATAGAGGCGGCTAACACGGAAAAGCGACGGACTGTTGGTACGCTTGTCTATGACGAGCTGGATGAGGTGCTGTCGGCTGACGCTGAAAACATCGTAGACCGTTTGGCGATCGAAAAAGCGCTTAACGTCTTTCTTTCTTCACTCGATAAAAACGACCGTATACTTTTTGTAAAGCGATATTTCTATAATGAGGGGCTGGATGCATTGGCGCGGATTTATAAGACAACGCGCGGCGCTATCAAGGTAAAGCTATATCGCTTGCGAAAACAGTTCAAACGCCAACTCGAAGCCGAGGGCGTTCTTGTAAAGGAGAAACTATGAAACGAAACAAACCGCCGCTTTTGTATGAAGCTATGGGAAATATATCGGATGTTTATATCAGCGAGGCATCGGATGCGCCGACGGTAGACCGAAAGCGCACTCGCATGATCGCTTGTCTTGCCGCGTGCCTTGCGCTGTTAGTCATTTTTCCTACCGTCGCTTTGATTGCGAGCTTTCAAAATCCCCTGAGGCGTTATCAGGACGATCCGTATTATAATGTTATCGCCTCGATCGTACAGCAAAATAACGAGGCAGAGTATCTTGCAAAGCTTCAGAAAAAGAACTTTTTTGAACGTATATCCGAAATGTTTTGGAATGTTGCCGGAGCGAAAGCTACTGATGTCGATAACACCGGAACGCCGTCGTCCGGCGTTCTGCTTGACAGCAGCGGCAATTCTTCGGATACCGACGGCGATAAGGACAACATTACGGACAATCAGGTCGCCGGCGTTCTGGAGGCTGATATTATCAAGCGAAATGATACGCATATTTTCTATCTGAACGGTAACACACTTAAAGTTTATACTCTCGCAGGAGAGGAAAGTGAGCAGATCGCAAGCATCGCGCTCGCCTCGTTTGATGATGAAACGAGCTATGCAAATTTCTATCTGGCAGAGAACCGTCTGATTCTGGAGGGCGTTCACCACAAGGAAGACGGTGTATACACGCGGTTGATCACGCTGTCGATTGATGATATTCTCGACGGCAGAATTGATGCAGCACCGTCTCGCGTCACGCTTCAGGGGTCGTTGATTTCTACCCGTTTTGCCGAGGGCAATCTTCTTGTAATGTGTGGCTATTATTATTACGGCGAACCCGATTTTAAAACCGACGGCTATTTGCCTCACTATGAAAGCGCTGACGGTATGGCGGCGATCTCCGCCGATTGTATTACCGCGCCTGACGGTCCGTCGGAATCGTTTTACACGACGGTGTATCTTCTGAACGGCGAAACGCTTGCTGTGAAGGACGCGCACGCGTTGCTTGGTACGCCGACGGCACAGTACGTTTCGAATAATGCTGTTTATCTTGTATCGGAAAGCGAAATGCTGTGTACCGAAAACGGTGAGGCAGTGGTATTTGAGTATGAATTCAACAAAGAACGCAGTTGCTTGAAGACGAAGACGGTATCACATATTGAAGCAATTTCCTATTCGGATGAAGGTTTTACGGTGTTGGGAAGCGTAACCTTGGATGGAAGCGTAAAAGATCAGTATTCAATGGATGAACATGAAGGCGTTTTGCGTGTGGCAACCTCAACAAGCGAGTGGAGTTACGTTCTGAACGAGCGTGAAACGCGGATCAACTTCTCAAGTCGCGAGCGCAACGCATCGCTCTATCTGATCTCGCTTGAGGATTTTTCGGTTCTTTCTTCTGCGCAAAAATTTGCGCCGTTCGGGGAAACGGTACAGTCGGTACGCTTTGATGAAACCCTTGCCTATATTTGTACCGCCGAGATTGTGACTTTTACCGATCCTGTTTATCGTTTTGATCTTTCTGATCCTGAGCGCATTCATTCGTTGGATACGGGTACGATAGACGGTTATTCCACTTCGCTTGTGGAACTTGAAAACGGCGATCTTTTAGGCATTGGTTACGGCGCGGATACCGCCATCCTAAAGCTTGAGATTTATCGTAAGAGCGAGGAAAGTCTTGTCAGCGTTGCTTGCTACGAGCTTTCGGGCTGTGTGTTTTCGGAGGACTATAAGAGTTATTATATCAATCGCGAGGACGGACTTTTCGGTGTTCCTGTTTATTGCTATTCCGAAAAGGTCGGCGGTGTGACCTATTATGAAAGTCGTATGCATTATCTTCTGTTTTCTTACGACGGCGAGGCGCTTACGGTGTCCTTGGATCTTATTCTTGGCGATAGCTACGTTGTTGATCAAGTGCGCGGTTTCGTACACGAGGGGTATTGCTACGTGCTTTTCCGGGACGGTATAAAGGTTGCGCTTCTTGGTTGCGCAACCAACAGTTGACAACAAACCGCATAACAAAAAACTCTGTTTCGATTTTCCGAAACAGAGTTTTTATTATTTCATTTTGTAGGTTGAAGGGGAAATCAGAATGAGCATCGGGAGAAATTCAAGCCGTCCGAAAAGCATATCGAGGGAAAGGATGATCTTGGAAAAAACCGAAAAATCCGAAAGATTGCCAAAGGGTGTGACCGTTCCCATAACGGGACCGATATTGCTGATACAGGTCAGAACCGCTGTCATAGTAGTTTCGATCGAGAAGTTATCAAACGATACGAGAATAAAGGAAATAATGAAGGTGACGCAATAAAAAATAAGATAATTGCTTGCAGAGCGTACCGTTTCTTCCTCTAAGATTTCGCCGTCCAGTTTGACTCGGTTCACCGAGTTGGGGCGTAGCATGTGTCTGATCTCGCGCACCATATTTTTAAAAAGTATCATCACGCGCGATAGCTTCATGCCGCCTGCCGTTGAGCCTGCCGATGCGCCGACGATCATTAAAAGAATAATAACGGCTTTGGAAAATGCCGGCCACGCTGTATAATCAAAGATGACAAATCCGGTGGTGGACATCGTGGCATTGACCGTGAAAAAGGCGGTACGGATGGCATCGCCGAGGGTTTCGTACATCGAAACGGTATTAACGGTGATTGCCGTGACCGAGAGAAGTATCAATAAAAGGTAGACGCGAAGCTCGGAATTTTTGAGAACGTCGTGAAATTTGCGGATGGCGATGAGGAAAATGATATTGAAGTTCATACCGAAGAGAAGCATAAAAATCGCGACAATCCATTCGATTGCAGGGCTGTGATAGCCTGCGATCGAGTCGTTCAGAACACCGAAGCCGCCCGTGCCTGCGGTGGACAGAGCGGTGATGAAGGCGTCGTAAAAGGGCATTCCGGCGATGAGAAGCGAGATCAGCTCAAGAATGGTGAGCGCAAGATAAATGCTGTACAGAATGCGCGCGGTATGGCGAAGACGGGGAACAAGCTTTCCTTTCGTGGGACCGGGTACTTCGGCGCGCAGAAGGTGAATGTTTCTTCCGCTTTCCGAGGGTATGAGCGCCATGATAAAGACGAGTACGCCCATGCCTCCGATCCAATGCGTGAAGGCGCGCCACATCAGAATCGAGCGCGGGAGCGCCTCCAGGTCGCCGAGAATGGTAGCGCCCGTTGTGGTGAAGCCTGAAACGGTTTCAAAAAAAGCGTCGATATAGCTTTCGATTGCGCCGCTGAAGATAAAGGGAAGCGCACCGAAGAGGGAAAGTAAAATCCATGAAAGCGCTACAATCACAAAGCCTTCCTTGGCGAAAATGCGCGTGTTGCGCGGCTTCAGGAAAAAGGCAGGTGCGCCGACGGCAGAGAGGATCAGTACCGTATATAAAAACGGCAGGACCGACTCGCGATAGAGGATCGCCGTCGTGAGCGGCAAGAGCAGCAGCGCTGCCTCAACGAGAAGCACATAGCTTAAAAGCTTGGCTGTCATACGGTAATTCATCGCGGCAAAATATCCTTTATACTGTCGATTACGACGTCGCCCGAGGTGACGATGAGAACGGTATCACCCGTTCGGATGCAGTCGTCGCCTGTGGGGATGATAATTTTATTATTGTGAATGATGCATGCGATCAGAACGCCCGCTATCGGACGAAGTTTTTTGAGCGGCAGATCGGTCACGCCCTCAATCTCGCCTTTGACGACAAATTCAAGCGCTTCAGCTCTGCTGCCCATGATCTTGTGCAGAGACTCGATCTCCGAGGTACTGTCCTGCGACATGGCGCGGACGTAACGAAGCAGGTCTGCTGCCGTGATTGATTTCGGGGAAATGATGCTTTCAAGTCCCATATCTTTATAAAAGTCAACGTAAGAAAGCTCTTTGATCAGAGAGACAACCTTCGGAACGCGGCAGCTTTTGGCATAAAGTGACAGAATGGCGTTTTGCTCGTCGCGATCCAGCAGCGCAATAAAGGCGTCTGCCTTTTCAATGCCGGCTTCGAGCAGCACCTCTTGTTTCGTGCCATCGTCGTTGACAACGGTACAGTCAAATGCTTCGATGAGATCGTAGCAAAGATTTTTGTCTTTTTCGATGACGGTTGCTTCGATTTTGGAATGCTGTAAAAGCCCCGACAGATAGTAGCTGACTCTGCCGCCGCCGACGATGAGAAGATCGTGAATAGGTTGCTTGAAGACGCCGATGGATTTAAAAAGGCGGGTCAGTTCGTCGTCGGGCGCAGTGATGCCGATAACGTCGCCTGCTTTCAGGACGAAATCGCCCGAGGGAATGTACATTTCATCGCCGCGCACAACGCCACAAACGAGAAATTTGCATTTGAATGCCGAGCGAAGCTCGAACAGTGACTTGTTGCAGGCGGGAGAGTCTGCGGGAAGGACAAATTCCACGAGATCCACCTTGCCACGATAGAAGGTTTCGACCTTAGCCGCCGATGGATAGCGAAGCATACGGTAGATTGCTTTCGCGGCGGCAAGCTCGGGGTTTATCGTCATCGAAAGATTCATATCGTTCTTCATCAAAAGCATCAGCTCGGAATATTCGGGATTTCTTACGCGGGCAACGGTATGCTGTGCGCCGAGTTTGCGCGCGGCGGCACAGGAAAGAAGATTGATTTCATCGCTCGAGGTGACGGCGATCACGAGATGGCTTTTGCCTGCATCGGCTTTTTTTAATACCGATACGTCTGCGCCGCTTCCCACGATACCGAAAACGTCGCAGATGTTTGACAGTTCGGTAATGTTGGAAAGCTCGGTATCAATCATCGTAATATCGTGGCCTTCTTCTGAAAGCTCGGCGCAAATAGCAGCACCGACTGTGCCTCCGCCGATAATAACTATTTTCATAGTAGCTCCTTGCGTTAAAAGAGAATACTGATATTATATAAGATAGTTGTATTATACCCCTGTTTTGTGAAAATTGCAAGGGCTTTTTATAACTTCGCCCTTCTCGCTCTTTGAGAATGGTTTTTTTGCACAAATTTACAGTTGTGTTTTTGGGTATTTATACAGATTGTTTGATTGCACTTAAAAACAGGCTTTGCCTACTTGCAAACGTTTACATAATATGTTATAATTTTTCCATAACAAATGTTATATAGCTTACGAACAAAAGGAACGACCGTATATGGAAAATACGTCTAAAGTGATTAAGGAAATCCGTCGGCAGCTCAAATGGAATCAGGCGAGGCTTGCCGAGGAGCTTGGCGTCAGTTTTGCTACCGTCAACCGTTGGGAGCGAGGGCATTTTGCCCCCTCGCCGGTAGCGCTCCGCGCCTTGAAGCAGGTGTGCCGTGAAAACGGGATTGATTATGCACAGTACGAGGAAAATTACCGTCGGCAAACTGTACTTTCGCTCAATCTTTACGGAACGGCGGAGCATATCGAGAATGCTTTTTGGCTCGATTCCTGCGGTGAGGCGGGCGAGGTGACGTACAGAGCGCTTCTGACGATGGAGGATGCTACGCTTCTCTATCTGACGAATGCGGGTGATTTTCTGTTTTTGAATGCGTTTTTAAGAGGCATATTGTCGCCCGATGATTCTCCTGAGCGTTACCGTCGCTGTCGTGAGCTTGTGAGCGGTGTGGATATCGTTGTGACGTACGGTGTGACGAGCGATCTTTCGCGCCTGATTACCCGTTTTTACAAAGGAGAGATCACCGATCGCGCGCTTGGCGCGTGCCTTTCGCTTTATACCGTCGGACAGGGCTATTGGCTTATCAGTGACAGAGCAAAGCGCTCTCTTACCGTAACCCCGACGGAAAATCTGTCTTCTGTGACGTCATCGCAGGAGGACATTCAGACCGTTCTGAAAAAATATCGCCGCGACGGTTTTTATTTTGATGAAATTCTTGACGATGAGCGTTAATCCGGGAACTTTTTGAAAAAAAGTTCCCACACTCTCAAAAACTTTCGAAGTGAGCTTTAAGTTTCTCCGTGCTATAATAATTAACTAAACTTTACAAGGGGGATATATGGCAAAGATTATTTCTTACAAAACACAACAAAGCGGGATTGCTCTCGGCGGGATCGGAACCGGCTCGGTGGAGCTTTATCCCGACGGCGAGTTTCATCAGTGGCAGATCGCAAACCCGCCGCGATGGACAACACAGCTTTGGGAGGGAAAAGGGGACGACGGCGAAGCAAATACCGGCGCACTTTCCTTCTGGGTACGCGTTCAGAAAAACGGATGCGCTCCCATCGTCCGTAAGCTGGGCATGAAAACTTCCTGGGAAGACTTCACCTACCGTGTATTTGCATGGAACAAGCCTGTTGAAGAGATCGAATTCGACGGACGTTTTCCCGTATGCGATCTTTCCTATAACGATCAGGCACTGGCTGCGAATGTGAAGATGCGCGCGGTTTCTCCTTTTGTACCTCATGATTATAAAGCCAGCTCCACACCCGGATTCTATATGGATTTCACCGTTGAAAATCCCACTGATGAAGAGCTGACCGTAAGCCTTCTTTCCACCCTTGAGCCGAATTTCTGCAACAGGGGCGGATGCGTGAATGAGCTTTATCATGACGGCGACACGACCGGTATTTTTTTGAATACGCCCCGTGTACAGGAAAAAGATTCAAGATTCACCGAAATTGACCGGGGATCCGTATGTCTGTCGGCTCAGGGCGGCGAAATTTCGTATATCACAGCGGAACATTTTCGTTTTTTGCGCGAATATGTGATCCGCACCGTTCTCGGCGTATCGCAGGAGTCCGTTATTTTCGGCTTCCGTGATCGCGGTACTCTTCCGAACAGCGAAGTAAACTCAAGACCTACCCGACTTCCGTCTCAGATATCCGACCTCCGTGATGAAGCTCTTGACCGGTACGTCGAAGAGTTCTCCGCATATCCGTTCGCGCAGTCCCATCTCGAACGATTGAGACAAACCTCCGAAAACTTCCCCTCGACCCGAAAGGAAAAAGAGGATTTCCTTCGTGCGATGAAGACCGTTACCGACAGGATTGGGAATGATTTCGGTTCATGTGCGCTCTGTTCCAAGGCAACTCTCGCACCGGGAGAGAAAAAGACCGTGCGCTTCATCCTGTCCTGGTATTTTCCGAATCACATCAGCCGTTATCACGTGCGGCTTGGTCACTACTACGAAAACAATTTTTCCGATGCCCGCGAAGTGAACCGATACCTCGCATCCACTCCGGAAATCGCCGAAAAAGCCGTATCCTTCGCTGATCTTCTCTATAATACCGATATGCCGGACTTCTATCCCGA
>CAZMAF010000056.1:0-9958 GCA_964564225.1 uncultured Lachnospiraceae bacterium | reverse complement strand
GATGAAGATAAGCTCATCAATAACTGATAGGAGGTGGCGTTATGCCAAAAGAAAATGTTGTTACGGGTGTACATAACGCACCTCACCGCAGCTTATTTCACGCTTTGGGTTTGACAGAAGAAGAACAAAAAAGACCGCTGATCGGTATCGTCAGCTCGTATAATGAGATCGTGCCGGGACACATGAATCTCGACAAGCTCGTAGATGCTGTCAAGCTCGGCGTTGCCATGGCAGGCGGTACGCCCATCGTATTCCCCGCGATTGCCGTTTGCGATGGTATTGCCATGGGGCATACGGGCATGAAATACTCTCTTGTCACCCGTGACCTGATTGCAGATTCCACCGAAGCTATGGCTCTTGCTCACGGCTTTGACGGACTTGTGATGGTGCCCAACTGTGATAAGAACGTACCTGGACTTCTGATGGCGGCAGCAAGAGTGAATATCCCGACCGTCCTTGTCAGCGGCGGCCCCATGCTGGCAGGCAAGGTCGAAGGAAAGAAAACAAGCCTTTCTTCCATGTTTGAAGCCGTCGGCGCATATAACGCGGGCAGGATTAATGATGCCAAGCTTTATGAATATGAATGCAAGACCTGTCCCACCTGCGGCTCTTGCTCGGGTATGTACACCGCCAATTCCATGAACTGTCTGACCGAAGCTCTCGGTATGGGTCTTCGCGGCAACGGAACGGTTCCCGCAGTCCACTCCGCTCGCATTGAGCTTGCCAAGCACGCGGGCATGGCAGTGATGGGGCTTGTTCGTATGAATATCCGTCCTCGCGATATTATGACGGAAAAAGCACTGATGAACGCCTTAACGGTAGATATGGCACTTGGTTGCTCTACCAACAGTATGCTTCATCTTCCAGCCATCGCACACGAGTGCGGTGTGGTGCTGAATCTGGATATCGCCAACAAGATCAGTGCCAAAACACCCAATCTCTGTCATCTTGCTCCCGCAGGACGTACCTATATGGAGGATCTGAACGAGGCGGGTGGCGTGTATGCGGTGATGAATGAATTGACGAAGAAAAATTTGCTTAACACTGACTGTATGACCGTTACAGGTAAAACCATCGGAGAAAACATTGCAGGCTGTGTCAATCTCGATCCCGAGGTCATTCGTCCCATCGAAAATCCGTATAGCGAAACGGGCGGTATTGCAGTGCTAAAGGGCAATCTTGCGCCCGAAGGAAGCGTTGTCAAGCGCTCAGCGGTGCTACCCGAAATGCTGATGCACGAAGGACCCGCAAAAGTGTTTGATTCCGAGGAAGAAGCACAGGCAGCGATCAATGCCGGGAAAATCGTCGCAGGTGATGTAGTGGTAATCCGTTACGAAGGTCCAAAGGGCGGTCCCGGCATGAGAGAAATGCTGAATCCCACCTCTGCCATTATGGGCATGGGGCTTGGAAACAGCGTAGCTCTTATTACCGACGGCCGCTTCAGCGGTGCAACAAGAGGCGCTTGCATCGGTCACGTCACCCCTGAAGCCGCTTCGGGCGGTATGATCGGAATTGTAGAGGACGGTGATATCATCCGTATCAATATTCCCGAAAACACCATTGAACTTGTAGTGGACGAAGCGATTCTTATCGAGCGTATGAATAAATTCGTACCCAAGAAAAAAGAGCTTTCCGGTTATCTGAAGCGCTATGCGGCTTTAGTTTCGGGCGGCGCAACAGGAGCAATATTAAACTGAGATGAAAGAACTCAAGGACAAATTATCTGCTCTTTGTATTTTTCGAGATCTTTTGGAGGATAAGGCGCTTGATGCCCTGTTTACACACATCAGACATCCGTCCGTCGCAAACTATGCTGAATTCGTCTCTCTCTTGTATGCAGCAAACGGCGGCAATCTCGGAGAGTATATCAAAGAGCTATGCTGGAACAGCGAAAACATTTTCGTAAAAACGGTCGGTGCAAAAAAATCTATACCGAGCTATATACGGGATGCCGTGGAAGCTGAACTTGATATTTTACAAGAGATATCAGGACTTGATAAACAAACGCTTTGCGCTCCTTTAAAGTACAACAGCTTTCTTCCGGACTTTACTACCACCAAGCTGCACTTGAAGGATATCTATATGCACCGCGCCGAGAATATTGGTAAATACGGTTACGGTATTTATGCCAAAAACCGTATGTTTTACGTAGATGAAACCGGAAATATCGTCCCTGTCCGCAATCCCGACAAGACGGAACTCTCAGATCTTATAGATTATGAGCGTGAAAGAAATATCATCTTGAATAATACGAAAGCCCTGCTTGACGGAAAGCCTGCGGCTAACGTTTTGCTCACAGGTGATGCAGGCACGGGCAAATCCTCAACTGTTAAGGCAATTGCCAACGCATTGTGGAACGAGGGACTTCGTATCGTTGAAATTCGTAAAGATCAGCTCCGATTAATTCCGAGACTTCTTGACGAGCTGTCGGAAAACGCACTCAAATTTGTGCTATTCATCGACGATCTGTCTTTTCTGAAGGGTGATGATAACTTTAACGCGCTGAAAGCGTTGTTGGAAGGATCGGTTACTGCGAAATCAAGCAATGTGGTGATCTATGCTACAAGCAACCGACGTCACATCATAAAAGAAACCTTTTCCGACCGGGATGGTGATGATATCCACCGTAACGATACAATGCAGGAACTGGTCTCTTTGTCGG
Organism: uncultured Lachnospiraceae bacterium; assembly: GCA_964564225.1. Taxonomy (GTDB): domain Bacteria; phylum Bacillota; class Clostridia; order Oscillospirales; family CAG-272; genus RGIG1993. The sequence goes on along the minus strand of CAZMAF010000056.1, from coordinate 7,296 downwards.
AGCGTTTTGGAATTCACGTCACATTTTCTAAGCCTAACAAGGAAACCTTCTTGCATATCGTTCATCACTTGGCAGCAAAAAACGGTGTTGATATGCAGCCGGATAAGCTTGATCTGCTTGCCGAGCGCTTTGCATTAGAACGCGGAGGCAGATCTGCAAGACTTGCCAAGCAGTTTATCGACGGAATACTCGCGAGGTGAAAAAAATATGTATTTTGATGATTTAAAAATCAATATGACAGTAGATATTGCTCCTGCCATGATTGAAAAAGAAAAGATGGTAGCTTTCGCTTATGATTACGACAACATTCCGCTTCATACCGACGAAGAATATGCAAAGACCACTCCGTTTGGTAAGTTGATCGCGCCCGGTGTAATGTCGTTTATGTCTGTTTGGGCAAAGTATTTGGAGGTTGACTTTTTCGGCGAAGAGCTGCTCGCGGGAAAATCCACGAAAATCGAATGGTTGAAACCCGTGTATGCCGACGATATTCTGACTGGAAAAGCCACCATAACCAAGCTTATTAAACGGAACGCCAGAAACGGACTTGTTGAGATCACAATCGAAGCTTATAATCAGGACGGCATACTTGTTCTTACGGATGTAACAGAAGCTATTGTAAAATGCAAGCCTTTAAAAGAACCGTAAAAAACGCTCTGAAACCGAAGGTGTTTCTATAAAGCGCAAGATTTTGTGCCGCAGAAAATCGGTATGGAACTGATATTATAATCAGCCTTCTTATTATGACAAAACCAAAACGCCACCTTAGACGATAGTCTAAGGTGGCGTTTTGGTTCGTATCATAGCAAAACCCTGACGGCGAATTCAACCGCCAAAAAAAGTAGGTATTCGTCCAATACACATTTGTGAAAGAGCGACAAAAAGATATTTTACGTTGTTTGAGTATGAAATTGAACTCATATAAAAAATCGAGTCATATTGATCATGTAATTTCGAAATTCTGTATGGTTTTACAAAATTGAGTACTTTGACTAATTTTCATGGATTTAGTGCAATTTCTTCTGAGATAATCTTTGTCACTTTTATTTTCCTCACTTTCGCTTTCAGAGGCTTTTTCTTTTTTTATCAATTTCTTGGATTTCTGATAATTTTATTGGGTTATTAATTAAACCAGCTAAATATTCAAGAGAAACGTTGTGAAATTTTGCAAGGTCAATAATGAATTCGAAAGGCATTTTACTTACTTCACCACGTTCGTATACTTGATATTGCGATGTGTATAGTCCGAGTTTTTCTGCTATTTCAGCTTGTGTTAGATCAGCGTCTATTCGTAGGTCTTTAATTCTTGGGTAAATCATACTTACTCCTTTTTGAAAAATTATAACAAAAAAACATGAAAACCTGTTGACAATAACAGGATTTCATGTTATTATCGTTCTTAACAACAGGAAATTATGTTGTTTTAACGATAAAAAAGTTTTTCAGCCCCGAACCAAGTTTACATTTTTGAAAATATGTAGTATTTTATTTTTACCACAAAACGTATTTTCTCAATTGATTTTACGCATTATCCGCAAATTTATTAATTGTAAAATTATTCAATTTAATATTTCAAATACGCCTAAAAAAGACTCAAATATAACGAAATGCCTTGATTTATTCATATAATCGTGGTATAATAAAAATGCCAAATAAACTCAATATGAAAATTCAAGTATATTTTCCACAAGGGATAACTATACCTTTTTTGTCATACCCTAATTCTATGAATTTGATAAAAACGCAAATTCCAAAGAGTTAGGGCACGAGAGAATATTCTTGTCTTTTCTTGAGTTTGTTTGGCGACAATCGGAGTTTGCGTTTTTCAGAGCGTTAACTACGGTTGACGCTCTTTTTTTATTTTTATAAAACAATTCAGATATATCGGAGAAAATGTCGATGAAATCACAAGAACCAACCTATAAGAACTTTCCTTTCCCCATTCGCATTTTATTATCGTACATAATCCTATCCGTCGCAGGAATGATCTTGTTGGATATGTTAGCGATGTACATAATCGTGACAGATTCCGTTAAAGGATTTATAGACACGGTTTTAAGTATCGGTTTAATGCTGGTTGCCTATGCCGCGGGAACGTTCGTGTTTTCGATTGTTTTAGGGGGCTTATGCGGAAGAAAAATTTATCGCGGTATTGGGCTATACCGTTTTGCAACTATTGTTTCTATAGCTTGTCCTGTTGCATTTGTTGGAATGATAGTATTTATGAACGTAACGGATATGACCTATACTTTTTTTAATTTTGTAACATTGTTTTTGGAACTCGCCGTTCCGCCCGCTTTAATGTGGTTTTTAAGAATATTTACAAGGCGGTGTGATCAGTGTGGACTTATAAACACATATAAAATATCAGCCGTGAAAACCGACAAATTGGGACGGGAACACAAATTCCACACGGAAGGCGGCTATTATTACGAACAAAAATCAACCGGTCGAATATCCGAACACACGAGCGTATCCCCGGAAGTTATGGATGTAGAAATAACTACAAAGCAATATGTTCCCAAAACCACCGTTTACGACGGTTTGTATGAAAAGAAACGCACAACAACAAGCTATAGATGCGCCGTATGCGGCAACGTTATGACAGAAACAACTACTACGGAAACAAAAATAGGAGGTTAATAAATGAAAAAAATATTAGCATTTTTCTTGTTAATAACAATAGCGTTCTCTTTATCTGCTTGCGATCTTTACGGCATTAAAACTGAAAAAGAGAATAAAGAGAAATATGAGCAGGCATTGGTTTTAATTGAAGAAGGCAAAGACGTTGAGGCATATCAGCTATTATATCTGGCGAAAAACTACTCCCCTGCACAATCCAAAATCAACGAAATGCTTGCAAACGATTATTCTTTACAATATCGTGCGGCAGAGATAGGACACACCGTCAAATTTGGAAGATACGAACAAGATAATGACACAACCAACGGAAGCGAACCTATTGAGTGGACGGTTATAAAATCGGAGAATGGCAAACTTATGTTGTTGGCAAACAGTGTTCTTGATTGTCAAAAATATTACATCGAGACTTCCGATTATTATACATGGGCAGATTCCAATATATGCGCTTATTTGAATAACGATTTTTTGTTTAATGCTTTTTTGGAAGGCGAACGAGAAATGATAATCTCAACTCCTGTTGTGACCCATGAGAAAGATTTAGGAACGGATGAAAGTGTAAATCTAAAGGTCTTTATTTTAAGTCGCGAGGAATATAACGAATTTGATTACGCTACAATAAGACGAAATTATATAAACGATATAAAACTTAGTGAATACGCAAAAGCTCGATACAAAGAATATGGCTATGCGAAAACAGGAACGAGTTTAGCAACAACCCACTTTGTTTTCAGAGATGCAAACGAGTACGGTTTGTATTACCTTAGTGGAAACAAAGAAAATTCGAAATTGAATTACAGCACAGTTGGAATGTTCAGATACTACAACATAAGACCTGTAATTTGGATTGAATATTAAAAAAGGACGGTAAAGACAAATGAAGAAAATAACGAAATTGGCAACTCTATTACTCTGTATTTTTCTGATTATAACCTCGTTAACAGCTTGCTCGATTTTTAGCAATCAGCCGGATAGTAGTGGCTCCGGTGATGGCGGAGATGATCCGCAACCGAAAACACAAACAATTAGTGTATATAATGGCGACACTCCCACGACTTACACGGTAACGCTTGGCGAAGTTGCTGAAATCGACGTATTTACGAAACCCGGATATTATTTTGTGGGTGCATACGATTCCGCAGAGGGCGGAACGAAATATTTTGATGGACACGGTAATTCCACAATGGTTTGGGGCGCGGGAAATCCAAACACATACTATGTTAGATTTGAAAGCATTTATAATCTTACTTATACGGCAAAACAGCGTGAAGAAGATCCGTACAAATGGGACGGCACTTCAGAAAAGTACGTTACGTTTGCATTTTCTGACGAATTAAAAAACGCCATATCTGCCAATCTCGATGCAAATGTTGTAGTTAATGTATCGGTTGACATATCGTGCGATGACAGTTGGAGTTTTCAGGACATCGACTTAAAGACTTTGAAATCAGGCGGTGAAACTTATATTCTGGGTGAAAATGAGAAGCTCGCAGGCGGAACGTATAAAACATTTACTTACTCTGCCACTATTCCGACGCGATTACTCCAATCCGGAGAAATTCATCTTTATTTGAAAGGTCTGGACTTAAACATTCTGAAGAAAGCCTACTATTACTACAAAAATGTTTCTATCACAGTAACGTTTGAGAACGCCTGATAGTATATAAGATACAAAGTTATCGGTTGAACTTTTAGCGAGAATTAATTATATTTAAGAACAAAAAATCTTTAGGAGGTCGTAATATGAAATGTATAAAATGTAAAAAAGAAATAAAAGAAGAAATGACATTTTGCCCCTATTGCGGAACAGAGCAGAAACCTCATTGTCCAAGTTGTAACTGTGAAATAGAAGCCAATATGTTGTTTTGTCCCTCTTGCGGCTATGAAATATCTGATAATGAACGCAAAGGAATTAATCAACCGGAAATCGAAGACGAAGTTTATGAAAAAAACAAAAAATATTATGTTGTTATAACAGGCACTAAAAGCGGCCCGCTTCCGTTGGTTACTTTAATTCGCAAAAAAACAGGAATGAATTTAAGCATGTCAAAAAAGCTTGCGGAGACTTTGCCGCTTCCTCTTTTCTTTAATTTGTCCGAAGAAAAAGCAAAGGCAACGGTGGCTGCGCTTGCGAAAGACGGAATTGAAGCAGTCATAGAAGATTCATCTTGCTTGCCCAAAAATCCTAACGCTACTTCCAATGTACAACCGGAAAAGGTTGTAATTCAACCGGAAGCACCTGATGAAAGGAAAAGAAAATTAAAAACTGCAACCGTATTAAGTGCTATTGCAGCAGTTCTTTCAGTAATAGTGGCACTCTGTGTTCTTTTTCTGCCCATATTTACAAGTAGTTATTCTGAAACCGTAAATGGCGAAACTGTGTCAATGGAAAAAAACATATCGCTGTTGGTCTCCCTTATCAATTCCGTAAAATCGGTATTTTCTGCTTCAAATACTTCTTATTTCGCGTTTTTAGGGTGGGTATACTTGTCTATAAAATTAGCAATTACCATATCTGCGCTACATTTAATTGTGTCGTCAATTAAAATATCAGTCGAAAAAATCAAAAATTTAATAAAATTTGAAGAATATAGCACACGCGAACTTTCAAAAGATGCTTCTGCGCGATCTACGGAGGACTTTTTAAAATCGGTCAAGATTGCAACCCAAGGAAGCATGTTGTTTCAAGTTGTGATTGATTTGGGATTGTTAATTCTTGTTTTCGGTTACGGTACGGTTATTATTTGGGGCACGATAATTGCAATAGCGATTATGGCTTCTATTGCGTATGTTGTGGAGAAAATTGCAGCTTGGATAAAAAAGAAGGCTCTTGTTTGACGAAGGATTAGAATATTGAAAAATTATAACGGAGATTGAGTATGAAAAGGATACTATCAATTATCTTGACATTATGTATGTGTCTAACTTTGGGCGCAGCGCTTACAGCTTGTGATTTCGGCACAACCGATCCTGGACATACGCATACATACGAAACAGTATGGTCATATAATGATACGCACCATTGGTATGCGTGTATTGATGAAGACTGTTCTAAAACATCGAAAAAAGCTGAGCATAGTATTGTGAGTGGAACGTGTTCAGTATGTGGGCAAAATACTGTTAATAATATAATTGCTTGCTCTTATGAAATTGTTTCAGCTCCTACAGAAAACGGATTAATTATAATAGATTCTGTTACAGACGGTAAAAGTAATTATTATATTATTGATCTAGGATATGCAAAAAATGTTCCTATTTGGTCAGGAACGGCAATATATTACAATGAAAATCAGTTAAACGCCCCAGAATTAAAATTTGTAAAAGGACAACAAACTGAAAAATCTGTTGAACAATCTATAACAAATACAATTTCAAAAACAGTTGCTACTTCTCAATCTTTAGAAAATAACATAACTGCAGGATTCGAAGCAGGCTATGAAGATTTTGGCGCAGCTTTTAAGACCAAAGTGGAAATTTCTGAGAGTAGAACTTGGGGTTCGTCAACGGAAAATGAAAACTCCACTACTAACGCATATTCAGTAGCACAAACAATCGCAGAGTCATATCAAAGCGAAGTTGCTTTTTCAACAGGTGGCAGCGGTTATGGTTGGTATCGTCTATCAATGCTTGCAACTTGCGATATTTATGCTATGATGAAAACAGACATTAATTTAACCAAAGTTGAAGAGATTAAATATACTATTTGTCCAAGAAATGATGCAAATTTAAGTATTGAATATAGTCAAACAAACGATTGGATAGATAGTAGCGCTAAGAAAATAGAAGACCCCGAAAAACAACTATACAAATTAACAGTTCCAAGCAAAATATTGGTTGACGGGGAAATATTAAGTGATGATTGGGAGTCTTCAATATACACCAAAACCTTAAATGAGACAATAATAAATATAACAGATAGCACTAAAAGTGATTCATATGGTGGCAGTACGCTTTTTACTATTGAAATTCCTGATGAATATAAATATTTGCAATCGATAGGCAAATTACATATAAAAATTACTGCAACTTACAATTCAACATTGCAATATCGTTCTGATTATAAATTTGCCACTGCTACTATAAAGTCAAGTTTTGGCACTTTTGAAAAACAAATTGTAACATCTTTGAAGGCACAAGGCGGTGGTTGGCCTGGAACCTGGATAAATCCAGCATATGGCGAAATAGTAAATGCAACAGGAACTGTTAATCAATCATTTTTAGTTGATAATTTGGAAATGGATGTAATGTTTAATTTTGTATATGTGATGGAATTTGAAGAATTTACCCACCCTAATGGTTGGTTCGGACAACATGGTACACACGCTGTTAATTTTTCTTGTGATTTTTCTAATATTACATATAATTTCTATGTTAGCGATGATTAAGCATTATAACTGAATAATTTATAAGCAATCTGTGGAGGTGTCTATGAAAAAAATATATTTGCTATCATTATCCTTATTATTGTGTTTATGCTTTGTTTTTGCACTCTCTGGGTGCGGATTGTTTAATAACGAGGATACGAGTGATGATATCATTTTCAAATATGCAGAGTTGCCAGACGGCACTTATGAAGTTAGTATTGACCAAATTCCCAATCATGTGGATCCCAATATTGTAATCCCCAGCAAATACAATGGAAAAACCGTTTCTCGT
>CAZMAF010000055.1:0-9992 GCA_964564225.1 uncultured Lachnospiraceae bacterium | reverse complement strand
ACGCGGCCCTTGATGGTAGCAAGATGAGCAACAGCGCCGAGGTCCATAATTTCCTGAGGATTCGATTCCGCCATCATAGCAAAACCGGTCTGACGGCAAGCATAAACGTCGGAGTGATCGCCGAAAATGTTAAGCGCGTGCGAAGCGACGCAACGAGCCGACACGTGGATAACGCAGGGGAGAAGCTCGCCCGCGATTTTGTACATGTTGGGCATCAGAAGAAGACCCTGCGATGCGGTGTAGGTGGTGGTGAGAGCACCCGCTGCGAGCGAGCCGTGAACGGCGCCGGCAGCACCGCCCTCGGACTGCAATTCAACAACCTTAACACGTTCGCCAAAGATGTTTCTTGCAGGCTTGCCGAGGATGTTCTTGTCAGCGGCAGACCAGGAGTCTGTCAGTTCAGCCATAGGGCTGGAAGGGGTGATGGGGTAGATGGCGGCAACTTCAGTAAACGCATACGATACGTGTGCGGCAGAAGTATTACCGTCCATGGATACCTTAGTTCTTGCCATAGTAGTCCTCCATATATGAAAATATTTTTTTGAAATAACGTGGGTCTTTTCCGTACAGAGTCCGATTTTGCCGTCGTTCCCCATACTGCGTTTATTTTAACATTATTTTTCGACTTTGTAAAGATGGTTTTTGAAAAAAAATTAACAATTTCTGCAACTTTGGTATAATATATAGAAATAATCTTGCAAAAATAGAAAAAGTATGGTAATATGATAACAGAAATTGACTTATGGGAGGCATCGTATGTTGACCGAACGCGCAAAAGAAATCGCAACGCTTTTCAGCGAAATGACACTCAAGGAGCTTGAAGTAAGCCTGCAAGCCGCGGAAAACCGCGAGGAAAAAGCGCTCTTCCGCGCGCTTTTGAATCTGAAGATCCAGCTTCGTCAGGCAGAGATCGTAGGCGAGGTGTTGGTCTGATGGGCGCTGACAAGAAATACGTAATTTTCGCAGGGATCAACGGTGTCGGCAAAACGGCGCTCCATCAGATTCTCGACGGCAATATCAACATCGGTGAACGCATCAGTATCGACGACATCGCGGCATCGCTCGGTGATTGGCGCGATTCGATAGTACAGATCAAGGCAGCTCGACTTGCCATGGCTGAACTCAAAAACGCGATTGCCGAGGGACGTTCCTTCCATCAGGAAACCACGCTTCCGGGTGAAGCCGTCGTGCGCTTTGCCGATCTCGCCAAAGAAAACGGTTATTATATCGTTCTCAACTACATCGGCGTGGCATCACTCGACATCGCAAAAGAGCGCGTGCGCCGCCGTGTCGAAAAAGGCGGTCACGGCATCGACGAGAAGGTGATGGAAAAACGCTTTGAAGATATGAAAAAAACGCTGATTCCTTTGATCTCGCGCTGTGACGAGGTGTATTTTTACGATAATACCGTCAGCTTCAGACAAGTGGCAATGATGATCGACGGCAAGCTCGCCGACTGTGACGTAGACCTGCCTGCATGGCTTCTCGAAATCTTCGGCAAACTCGGTATCGGTGAATAATTTTCAAAACGCCGTCACAAAATAGTATTGATTTTTTAAAATTGATTCATTGGGAAAACTTTTCAGAAAAGAAGTTTTCTGACAAGACGTGCAGGTCTTGTCAGAAAACCCATTCCAAATGCTTTCAGACTGCATCCTTATCAGGTTGTTTTGATCTGTTATGAAAGTTTTTCGGATAGGTAAACTTTTTTTCCGAATCCCCATAAAAAAGGAGTTTACAAATGATCGTTCAGGGAGAAAAACTCAAAAACGCAGTCAAAAAGGAAGGACTTGCCGCTTTGTGCAGTCTTGGTCCGCGCGTACGCTGCCAATTCGATAACGGACAGGAATTTTTCGCCGGAAAAACCGGAAACTCGTTCTTTTCGTGGCGCGCCAAAGGGGATTTTACCCTGCCCGTCTTACCCCTTACCGTCGGCATTCTTGCAACGGCAGTCACACTTTCCTGCCTTTTTCCAACCCAAAACAGCAAGTAAAGGATACGCACTATGGCAATCATTCAAAAGGGACATTCCGATTTTCACGGATATATCGACTTCATCAATTACTGCTTCGGTATGAACGGCACGTCACGCGCCTTTGATACCCTCTTACCCAAGCTATACGCCGACGGCAAATCCACCGCCGACGATACCTATTTTGCAATAGAAAACGAAAAGATTGCAGGAACGGTTCTCTCTTACCCTTTAACCTTTCACGTCGGCGGCGAAACGCTTTCGGCGCGCGGTATCGGTTCGGTTGCCACACACCCCCGCCATCGCGGCAAAGGCTTGATGAAAGCCTTAATGGAAAAAGCAATCGACGATATGATTAAAGAAAACGTCGCCCTTTCGGTGCTTGGCGGACGGCGCGGTCGCTATGCGCATTTCGGCTATGAAAAATGCGATGCCATGACCTATTACACCGTAAACGCCACCACAGTCGGCTACCTTTCCCCTTCGCCCGAAGGCTATTATATGAAAAAAATTGAGCGTGACGATACCGCCCTGCTGGACCTCTTACATACCCTTATGGAAAGCCGTTCCTATTACGTCGAACGTCCGCGTGAGGCGCTTTACGATATTCTTTCATCGTGGCACTCGGTAGCGTTCGCTTATTTTCACGGCGAAACGCTCGTCGGATGGTCGGTCTATTCCGGCAGAAACCGTCGGTTTTCAGAATTTGAAGTGCTGGATGCAGATGCCATCGGCGCAATACTCGCGCTGTCGGTACAGCAATTCGGCGAGCTTTCGATTGCCGTTCCGATCCACGAAAACGAAAAAGCCGCTCTCATCGACCCTTATGCCGAAACCGTAAGCTCGATTTCCGAAGAATGCTTCCTCGTGCTTGACTTTGAAAAGGTGCTGTCAGCGCTCCTCGCCCTGAAAGCAAGCCGTGAGCCCCTTTGCGACGGCTCTCTCGCCGTCAGAATTGAAGGCTACCGCAAAACCGAAACCCTTTTGATTACCGTACAAGACGGCATTCCCACGGTAAGCGCCTGTGACGGCGCGGACGATATTTCCCTCTCGCTTACAGAAGCCGAGGTCTTTTTCTTCCGCGGCGTTGCGCCCAAACGCAAAGAGATCGATCCCCGTGCGGCATCATGGTTTCCCCTCCCCCTTTATATCCACGGAATCGACAACGTGTGAATAACCTTCTGAACAAACCGACAACAAAAAGAGCAGGAATAAAAGAAGATTTCCTTTTATTCCCGCTCTCTCCTTCTGTATATAAAAAACAAGACTCATCTTCCCGACGAGTCTTGTTTTCTTTAGAAGGCTGTTTTTTACAGCTTCTTGTTTTACGGTTCGGTTTATGCCACCGGGATTTCATTCTGCTTTGCGACGAGCGACTCTGCAGAATAAATTTTGCGGAGCTTGGGTTTTTCAATCTTACCCGTGGGATTTCTCGGAATATCGGCAAAAATGATCTTGCGGGGGCGTTTATAACGCGGCATACCCATACAGAAGCGATTGATTTCTTCTTCGGTTAACGTATATCCCTGCTTGACCTCGATGATCGCCGCGGCGATCTCACCCAGACGTTCATCGGCAAGACCGATGACCGCAACGTCCTTAACGGCATCGTGGCGGCGAATGAAATTCTCGATCTCAACAGGGTAAAGGTTTTCACCGCCTGTAATAATCACGTCTTTTTTACGGTCAACGAGATAAATAAAGCCATCATCATCAGCCTGTGCCATATCGCCGGTATAAAGCCATCCGTCCTTTAAGACCGCCTCTGTTGCCACGGCATCTTTATAATACTCAACCATCACGCCATCGCCCTTGACGAGAAGCTCACCGACCTCACCCGCCTTGCAATCCTCCCCGCGATCATTGACGATGCGCGTCTGCCAGCCGTAACCCGCCTTGCCGATCGAGCCGACCTTGTGGACGTTTTCAACGCCGAGATGTACGCAGCCGGGACCAATCGACTCGGAAAGACCGTAGTTGGTATCATACTCATGATGCGGGAATACCGAAAGCCAGCGCTTGATAAGCGAGGGCGGTACGGGCTGTGCGCCAACGTGCATTAAACGCCAAGCAGAAAGATCGTAGTCGGAAAGCTCCAGATCGCCTCTTTCGAGCGCATCGAGAATATCCTGTACCCACGGCACGAGAAGCCATACGATCGAGCATTTTTCATCCGACGCGGCACGCAGAATCTGTTCGGGATGCGTACCCTTTAACAGCACCGCGCGGCTGCCAGAAAGAAGCGAACCGAACCAGTGCATCTTTGCGCCCGTATGGTACAGGGGCGGAATGCAAAGGAAACAGTCGTCGTGCGTCTGTCCGTGATGAGCCTGCTCAACGCGGGCAGCGTGCATCAGAGAGCGATGCTTATGACGGATCGCTTTCGGAAAACCCGTCGTACCCGAAGAAAAATAGATTGCGGCATCATCGTCATCGGTCAGCGTAATATCGGGATTCTGGATCGAGCAATAGGTCACGAGCTTGTTATAGCTCTCGGCAAAAGAAGGGCAGTCATCGCCAACGTAAAGAAGTGTCTTTACATTCGGGATCGCACAGCAGATTTCCTCGACACGTCCCGTAAATGCCGGTCCGAAAACAAGAACCGACGCATCGGAAAGATCAAGGCAATAACGGATTTCCTCCGAGGAATAACGGTAATTCAGCGGTACGGCAAGCGCGCCCGTTTTGAGAATGCCGAAATATACGGGAAGCCAATCAATGCCGTTCATCAGAAGGATTGCCACCTTGTCGCCTTTGCCAATGCCGCGCGTCAGAAGCAGATTGGCAAATCGGTTGGCTCTCATATTAAATTCTTCCCACGAAATTTCGTGACGGTAATCGTCGCGGGGGCTGGGTTCAATCAGGGAATATTCGCGCCAGGTGCGGAATTGACGGTTATCAAGCTCGGGATTGATCTCCACGAGAGCCGTTTCGGTCTGATAGGTTCGTGCGTTATAGCAGAGCAGTTCGGTAATAGGCATTGAGAAAACTTCCTTTCGTCCTTTGCACGTCATTGACAAGTAAATACGGACACAGCGCTGTGTCCGTATCAGATATATTCAAATTATAGTAAAATTCTCAAAAAATGTCAAGAATAAGTTTCTATTGTTAACATTAAAGACACAAATCAGGGAATATCGTTGCCCGCCGCGCGGAAAATCGCATACCACTCCTCGCGCGTTAAGGTGACGTCCGCCGCTTTCAGGCAGTCTTCGAGACGGGTTATCTTCGTCGTACCCGTCACGGGAATGATCTTCGCGGGATGGCGAAGAAGCCACGCGATCGTAATAACCGTCTTCGACACGCGATGCGCCTCGGCGACTTCACCGATCACGCGGTTCAACGCCTCAAAATCAGGATTGTCAAGAAAAACACCGTCGAAAAAGCCATATTGGAAAGGAGACCACGCCTGAATGGAAATATCGTTCAGACGGCAAAAATCAAGCACCGAACCGTCACGCATCGTCGCGCGGTCGTTTTCCATATTCACGTTGATACCCGACGACATCGTCGTACAGTTGGTAATACTTAACTGAATCTGATTGGCAACAATGGGCATTTCCAGATACCGCTCAAGGAGCGCGATCTGCATCGGATTGTGATTGGATACCCCAAAATGTCTGACCTTACCCGACTCCTTCAATACACGGAAGGTCTCGGCAACCTCCTCAGGCTCGCAGAGAATATCGGGACGGTGCAAAAGTAAAACGTCAAGATAATCGGTCTTCAGGCGCGAAAGAATGCCGTCAACCGACGAAAGAATATGCTCACGGCTGAAATCATAGCGCGCCGGGCGAATGCCGCATTTTGACTGCAAGATCACCTTTTCGCGGCGATCGTCGTTCATCCCGAACGCCGATGCAAATTTTTCCTCACAGCGTCCGCCGCCGTAAATGTCGGCATGGTCGAAGAAATTTGCTCCCATGGAAATCGCTTTATCAATAAAAGCGGCGGCATCGTAATCGCTCATCCCGCCGATGCGCATACAGCCGACTGCCACAGTCGGCACCGAAAGTCCTGATTTCCCAAGCTTAACCGTTCTCATCGGAAGATTTCTCCTTGTTTTTTGTGAAAATCTGTACGAAATACAAAATAAAATAAGCCATCCCCGTTACAAGCACAATCGCAAAGAGCATAACGTCGTAATCGGAATACGCGCCCGCGATTTCAAAAATACCTTTAACAAGCGAAAATACCGTTGCTGACGCCACGAAAAAGGCAAAAAACATCGCGGCGTACCCATCGGGCTTCTGACCCTTTCCGAGAATCAACAAAAGAAAAAACAGAGCGGCAACAGCAGTCGGCAAAAAAGCGTAGGACATATAATACGAAGTAACGCCAAAACCGTTCGCCGTATAAATCACCCCAAATACCAGAACGAAAAGCGATACTGCGGCATACACGATGGCGGGTCGGAACTTTTTCACTTTACTACCTCCTCGGAATAGGTCAGACCGTTGATAAAAATACAGTCGCTCACCTGACGCTCACCGCTGCCGGTAAGCTCGTTCAGCACCTTACCATTGAAATAAAGCGTCGTAGACGATCCTCCGTCAAGATTGTATGCTTCGATGCATCCGAGCTTATCCATAATATCGGCAACCTCGTAAAGCTCAAGTCCATCGTTGCCGTTGTACCGCTCAATACGTCCTTCAGCAACCACAATCTTATAATGCAAGGGCGAAACCATGCCGATCGCCGTTCTGGGATTGGATTTCGCCGACTCTCCGACCTCGCTTTTCTTCGTGACCTTGATCTCACCGTTTTCAATCAGTCTCGGACCGAAGGAAAAACACTGATACGTATTCAGGGGAAGTCCGTAAGCCGACACCTCGCCGTTATAAATGATATCGTATTCATCGATCATTTTAAACGAACCGTCCGAAAGAATAAGAAGCGCATCGTCACCAAACTTCTTTTTATCACCGGAGGTTTTGGGAGACAAACGCCAATACATATAATTTCTCACGACAAAACCGCCCTTGCGATAAGAAAAATAATCCCCGTTGATAGCCAAAACGGCATTATTTTTTTGTGCCATATTGGAGACCGTCGTCTTGCTCACCTCTCCGGACGAATTGGTGTTGATAAAAGTCTGCAAATATTCAACGCTCGAAAGCTTCAGATCCACGACAAAAACCTTGTTATTAAATCCGTTTTTGTTTTCGTAATAGATTTCTTCAATGGTGATTTCGATGTTGGCATCCTTATAATACCGATCGCTGATAATAGGATAAACCACTTCCGGCTCATCAGGCGTAACACCATCCTCCGTCACGCTGTCATCCGGCGAAGTTGGCTCGTCCGGCTGCATGGTCGTCGTGGGACGTCGATCAACGGTAACTGCGCCAACCGCACGGTCAAGCACAAAAGCATCCAGCATCGTATAGGTCGTTGCGCCGCCGAGAATCAGACTAAAAATGATAATCGGCAGAACAAACGAAAGAAAAAATTTATTCATAAGTGAATTCCTTACTTTAAGAGAATAACATATTACATTTTATCATACCATAAAAGCGAGCAGATTACAAGACGAAAGTGTGAAGAATTTAAAACGAGACGATGAAAATAAAACAAAAAACCTCCCGGAAAGGAAGGTTTTTCGTCGCCTTTCGGCAAAAGGAAAAATTAAGGAAGGAAAAAAGGAAAATGAAACTTTGCAAAAAGGAAACTTACTGTACGCTGAAACGGCGCGTTTCAGGCTCGATGGGCTTTTTCTTGGGAAGCGCCACCGTAAGAACACCGTTTTCATAGGAAACCGTAATGCCTTCCGCCTCGATGTTCTGCACCGTAAAGGTTGCGCAGTACTCACCGAATGAGCGCTCGCGTCTCAAATAACGTCTTTCGGCCTCGCCCTCCTCGTGAGTCTTGGGCGTAGCCTTGATTGTCAGATACTTCGTCTGGAGCGATACCTCAATATCCTCCTTATGATAACCGGGAAGCTCGATCTCAAGCAGATAACGGTCGTCCGCATCAATAATATCGGTAGCAGCACGCATCATCTTCGTGCTTTCGGGATACTCCAAAAGTGCGTCAGCAAGACTAAATGGCGAGCGATAAAGTGTGGGTGTGAAATGAAACATAAATACCTCCTGTGCCGTATGGCAATCTATAATATATGGATTGGATTGGTGATTTCTTGCAAGGTTTAGCAATCTTTTCGCCTTATTGCTTTTTGTTTTCCCCTGCTGCACCTTTATCATAGCCTATATTTTTGAACTTGTTGTGAACATTTTGTGAAAATTTGTTTAATTTTAGCAAATTTAAAAGGCGAGTGCTAAAATAATCGAGAGATTTCACCAAAAATTTCCACAAAAATTAGCAAAGTATCATCTTTATCTGCTTTATTACCAATAATTACAAATTTCTGATAATATTTTTGCATTTTCGGGATAAATTATTGACATTTTCTGGTAAATCGTGTATACTACAAACGACAATACGCTGCTACTGACATATATACTATATTAAAAGAAGGTTTTTTATGGGACATTATTTTGGAACTGACGGTTTTCGCGGCGAAGCCAACCGCGTTCTGACCGCAGAACACGCCTACAAGATCGGACGCTATATCGGCTATCTTTTTACAAAAGACAAACCTTGCCGCGCTGTAATCGGTAAAGACACGCGCCGCTCGGGCTATATGCTCGAATACGCGCTCGTTGCAGGACTGACCGCTTCGGGTGCCGACGTTTATCTGCTTCACGTCACCACCACGCCCTCGGTCGCTTACGTCACGAGAAACGACAACTTCGACATCGGCATTATGATCTCGGCAAGCCACAACCCCTATTATGATAACGGCATCAAGCTCATTTCCTCAACGGGCGAAAAGATGAACGAGAGTTTTACCGACGAAATCGAAGCGTATCTCGACGGAGAGCGCCCCGAGCCTCCGCTCGCAACAGGCGATAAGATCGGCGCTACCTTCGACTACGCAATGGGCAGAAACCGTTATATTGCCTACCTGATCTCGCTTGCTACACGTTCCTTCAAATCGCTCCGCATCGGTCTCGACTGCGCAAACGGCTCGACCTGGAATATCGCGCGCTCGGTCTTTGAAGCGCTCGGCGCTAAGGTCTACGTCATCGGTGACAATCCCACCGGTACCAACATCAACGACTGCTGCGGCTCAACGCACATCGAAAAGCTCGCAGAGCTTGTGAAAGCCGAAAAACTCGACTGCGGCTTTGCCTTTGACGGCGATGCCGACCGTTGCCTTGCCGTTGACGACAACGGTGAACTTGTAAGCGGCGACCGCATTCTCTATATCTGCGGCAAGTATATGAAATCGCGCGGCGAGCTTTACGGCAACACCGTCGTTTCCACCATAATGAGCAATATCGGTCTTTACGAAGCACTTGAAAACGAGGGCATCAAATCAGTCAAAACCGCAGTCGGTGACCGGTTCGTATACGAATGTATGCGCGAAAACGGCTTCGTGTTAGGCGGTGAAGAATCGGGACACGTCATTTTCTCAAAATACGCCACCACAGGCGACGGACTTCTGACCGCACTCAAGATCGTTGAGGTTATGCTCGAAACCAAATCCTCGCTTTCCCGTCTGGCATCGGGTATGCGTATCTATCCGCAATATCTCAAAAATGTCCGCGTTGTACACAAAGCGGAAATTCTTGCAGACGAAACCGTTAAAAAGGCAATCGCCGCCGAAGAAGAAAAACTTGCCGGCAAAGGACGCATTCTCGTGCGCGCTTCAGGTACAGAGCCCGTTATGCGCGTAATGGCAGAAGCTGAAACAAACGAAATCTGCCACAGCGTCGTTGATAAAATCGCTTCTCTCATTGAAGAAATCGAAACAAAGCTTTCGTAAACGTTTACAACAAAAAAGCTATCTCACGTTCGTTTGAGATAGCTTTTTTCTTATGGTTTTTTCGGGGGAACTTTTTGAAAAAAAGTTCCCCCGTACCCCCCTCAAAAACCTTCGGAACGGAGTGAGAATAATGCTGTAAAAGCGCAGTCCGAAAGTTTTTGCGGTGATGTGGGCTTTTTTCAAAAAGCT
>CAZMAF010000054.1:0-10335 GCA_964564225.1 uncultured Lachnospiraceae bacterium | reverse complement strand
CAAAGGATGACTTTCTGAGAGCTATCCGCAAGTTTATGGAGATGCAGACCTTAACACCTATACTCCTGCGAGAGCTTATCGAGAAGATTGAGGTCTTTCCCGTAGAGGGAACAGGCAAGAACAGAACTCAACGTGTCATCATTCATTACCGCTTCGTTGGCAGGCTCGATGTTCCCGGCATTATTCAGCGACCTCATTATATTCTCGATTCCCGTCAAGGCGTAGCAATCGAATACCTACCTAACGCGATCTAAAAGAAAAAAGGAGCAGCCAAACGCTACTCCAAACAACAAAATATAAATGCAGACATAAAAATATCGAGTGTCCATAACTGAAATCTGTTATGAACACTCGATATGGTCGGAGTGACAGGATTCGAACCTGCGGCATCGACGTCCCAAACGTCGCGCGCTACCAACTGCGCCACACCCCGATTTCTTATGTATTATACCAAACAATTAATAAATTGTCAATAGAAAAAATAAAAACTAAAACCCCTGAAACTATAAATTAACCTGCAAAACAGACCGTTCAGAAAAATACAATGCATTTCATATCAAAAATCCTTAACATTATATTCCTGACATTTTAAAAGTAATGAAGAATCTTTATTTAACAAAAGAATACAGATATTAAATGATAAGCTCAAAAAATTCAGAAATTATAAAAACACCTTTGCCTATACAAGCAAAGGTGTTTTTGTCGGTTTAGCCAACTAACAATTGAATTAACATGAAAACCGTACCGGCTACCATAAGTGCGCCAAGTGCGCCGCATATAATACGAATCCACATTTTTTCCGAATTCTTGTTGTTGTTTGCCATGTCTGTATACCTCCAATATATCTAATTTAATCAAGTAATGTTGTTTGTTGCTTCTGAATATCAAGTTCTGTCAACTTAATACCCTTTGCCGGAACTTTAATACGTTTATATTCGCTTGGTTTTTGGTAAGGACAGGAATCACTCGCAAACACCTCGCTCACCTGCGCTCCCTTTTTCAATTCAAAAATCGTAACACCCTTTGATGTCCTGGTCGGATTGACAGGTATCAGTGAAGTATTGATCGTAATTGCCGTTTTCGCATTTGATACCATGATTACCTCAAACGGCTTTTCCTCATACAGAATTGCAATGATCGGCGAAGCCTGCGAATATGCGCCTGTCAGCTTCTTCCGCGCACTCTTGGTTTCAAAAGATGTAGCGGGAATTTTTACTGCCTTACCGTTTGCAAAGAAAAAGATAAAGTTTTGTTTTTCCTCGTACTTATCAATGCTCTTACCGAAAATACACTTTTCACCTGTACCGAATTTCAGTTTTGCTGCCACAAATTCACCCAATGCCGATGCTTTACAGCACTCAAAATCATTCACCGTTGATTTATAACATTGCGCGCCATCTGAGAAGAAAATAAGCTTTTTGCGATTATCCGAATCCTCCCAAAAACGAAGACCGTCACCTTCCTTGAACTTGTATTCATCACTTCCCTGCAAGGATTTCATCGTGATCTTTTTCAGATATCCGTCACGCGACAAAACAAGTCTGACTCGGTAATCATCAACGATAGGTTCGATCTTAGCTTCATCCTCGGTAAAATCATCATACAGTAACTGCGTTTTTCTGGGAATGCCGTATTTTTTCTTGATATCCACGAGCTGCTTAGCAATATATTTTTTAAGTCTTGACTCACTTTTCAAAAGATCGGCAAGATCTTCAATTTCCTTTTGAAGCTCCTCGATCTCTTTTACACGGTTCAAAATGTATTCCTTATTTAAATTACGAAGCTTGATTTCGGCTATATATTCAGCTTGAATTTCATCAATACCAAAGCCTTCCATCAGATTGGGAACGACATCTTTGTCGTTTTTCGTATCGCGAACAATGCGGATTGCTTTATCAATATCAAGAAGGATTTTTGCAAGAGCCACAAGTAAATGCATTCTGTCTTGCTTTTTTTTAAGATCAAACGACAATTCTCGTTTCACGCAACCCATGCGGAAACGAATCCATTCCTTCAGGATACCGATAATCCCTGTCTGCACAGGATAACCGTCGATCAGAACATTAAAATTACACGGAAAATCATCCTGCAACGGCGTTTGCTTGTAAAGCTTACGCATTAAGGCATCGGGATCGGTACCGTTACGAAGATCAAGCGTCAATTTAAAACCGTCAAGGTCAATTTCATCACGAAAATCCACTATCTCGCGAAGTTTACCCTCTTTAACAAGAGTGGTAAGCTTTTTCATAATCAACTCAAGCGAAGTTGAATACGGAATCTGAATGATCTCAATACAGTTTTCTGACTTGTCGTAAACGTATCTTGCGCGAAGACTGAACGAACCGTGTCCGGTTTTGTATATTGTAAGCAGTCTTTCCTTATCGTAAAGAAGAAAACCGCCACCCGAAAAATCGGGAGCCTTGATCACTTCCATCAATTCTTCTTCGGTAATGTCGGGATTCTTTAAAATTTCAACCGTACCGTCACAAATTTCTGCAAGATTAAACGAACAGATATTACTCGAAAGACCGACAGCAATGCCTTTGTTGGGCGATACAAGAATATTCGGAAATGTAGTCGGCAGAAGCACCGGCTCTTTCATCGTATTATCGTAATTGGGTACAAAATCAACGGCGTCCTTATCAATCCCGGAAAAAATCTCATTACAGAATGAATCAAGCTTAGCAGCGGTATAACGCGATGCAGCATAAACCATTTCGCTACTATACTGTTTACCGAATGAGCCTTTGGAATCAATAAACGGATGCAATAACGCTTCATTACCGCGCGTCAAACGAACCATAGTTTCATAAATCGAAGCATCACCGTGAGGATTCAGCTTCATAGTTTGTCCAACAATGTTTGCGCTCTTCGTTTTAGGTCCTGTCAGGAGTCCCATTTTATACATCGTATATAAAATCTTGCGATGCGACGGCTTAAAACCGTCAATCTCAGGAATAGCCCGGGAAACGATGACACTCATCGCATAGGGCATATAATTCTTCTCTACTGTATCGGTGATCTTTTGATCAGTAATCGGCGCATCTGTCAAAAAAAGCTCATCCGCTACCAATGCCTTCTTTTTCATCTTTTTAGCCATCTTTCAACCTCCTTACCCGTTAGTATTTGGTTTTAAACGTTCAATATAGAGTAACCTGCCGCTTTCATCAAGCGATTATATAGAGCAAGTCCTATATGATCCGCTTTCGGTAGCGGTGCGTAAATAGTTTCTACCTTATCCAAACCGTCAAGCTCGCGCAATACGGAAAACAAATTGTGCGCATACGCTGCCGTATCATCCCGCTTGGATATTACGACAAAAACACTGTCTTTAATCAAGAAAGCATCTTCTTCATACACAATAAACGCCGCTTTGGGATCATGTTTATTCTTAACCATAAATGCATCAACACGAGATTTATCACCGCTTAATAAAATCACGCGAGCCTCGGGCGCATAATGACGGTATTTCATACCGGGCGCAAGCGGAATATCATCTTCGGCAAGCTTTTCGGTTACCGCCTTATCAAGAGACACCTTAAATCCGGCATCAACAAGCATTTCAACAGTAACCGCCCCGGGACGAAGCAATTTAATCTCGTCGTCGCCAATCGGCATTACAATCGTAGATTCAAGACCAAAATCGGAATCTCCGCCATCAAGAATCGCATCGATCCTTCCCGACATATCGTAAATTACGTGTTCAACCTTCGTACAAGAGGGTTTGCCGGAAAGATTTGCGCTTGGCGCTGCAATCGGAACTCCCGCCTCTTTGATCAAAGCTCTGGCAATCGAATGCAACGGAACACGGATCGCAACCGTATCAAGTCCTCCCGTAACGGAATCAGGAATTATCTCTCGCTTCGGTAAAATAACCGTTAACGGTCCAGGCATAAACTGTGTCAATTTCTTATATGCAGAAGAAACCAAGGCGTATTCAGAGGCATCTTCAGAGTCCGCCAGATGGATAATCAGCGGATTGTCCGAGGGTCTTCCCTTTGCAGCAAATATCTTTGCTGCCGCATCACCATTCAAGGCATTAGCACCAAGACCATACACCGTCTCGGTTGGAAACGCAACCAAACCGCCCGATCGGATGATTTGAGCGGCTTCTGAAATAGCGTGATCATCGGGATTATAAAATATTTTAGTATCCAATTTTTTATCCTTCATTTCTGCTCTTCAGTTTTTCCGCAGTATCTGCGGCAATCAATGCATCAATCATTTCGCCGATATTTCCGTTCATAAAGGATTCAAGTGAATAAAGTGTCAAACCGATACGGTGATCGGAAACTCGCCCTTGCGGAAAATTGTAGGTACGGATACGCTCACTGCGATCCCCCGTTCCCACCTGACTTTTTCTTTCTCCGGCTATCTTATCGGTCTGCTCCTGAAGCTTCATATCATAAAGCTTAGTGCGAAGCATAAATAAAGCTTTTTCTTTATTCTGAAGCTGAGAACGCTCCTGCTGACACTCGATGACAATACCGGTCGGCTTATGAATAATACGAATCGCAGACTCGGTCTTATTGATATGCTGACCACCGGCACCGCTCGATTTACAGGTTTCAATAATAAGATCCTGCGGCAGAATCTCAACCTCAACCTCATCAACCTCAGGAAGTACAGCAACCGTTACAGTCGACGTATGAATACGTCCCGAGCTTTCGGTTTCAGGAACACGCTGAACACGATGTACGCCGCTTTCAAACTTAAAACGACTATATGCTCCGTCGCCCTTGATCATAAACGATACCTCTTTAAAACCGCCAAGACCTGTTTCATTTACGCTCAAAAGATCATATTTAAAGCCTGCCGACGTAGCATACATCGTATACATACGATATAAATTATACGCAAAAAGAGCCGCTTCCTCACCACCGGCACCGCCACGAATCTCAACAATTACGTTGCGATCATCATTAGGATCGCGGGGCAAAAGCAAGATCTTAATCTCTTCCTCAAGACGTGTACAAGCCTCGCGCGCTTCATAATACTCTGCTTCGGCAAGTTCGCGCATCTCAGAATCGCTCATCATCAACTGTGCCTCGTCACGCGCGGCGGAAAGTGCTTTGTACTCTTTATATTTTTCAATCAACGGAGTCATCGCCTTATGCTCGCGCATCAGACGTTTGTATTCATTCTGATTGGATATCACAGAGGGATCGGTAAGTAATTCTGCAATATCTTCATATTTTTTCAAAGCATCTTCAAGCTTTTGAAACATATTCTACCCTTTCATGATCAACTACTATCTTATACAAGCTAGCTGATCAGGTTACAAAATCAAATTCAAAATCATAAATCGAAACCGTATCGCCATCGGTAGCACCCTTTTCCTCAAGCGCCTTAATTACCCCATTATTACGAAGTACGCGCTGAAAATACATCAGCGATTCACGATCACCGAAATTGATATTGCCCATTACACGGTAAAGCCAATCACCCTCTACCACATAAACACCGTTTATATTTTTAACGGTAAAATCGTGACTGTGAGGATCTTCGGGGAACTCCTCAACATATTCCGCCTCATACACCTTGATGGGAGGAAGCGACTGCAATTCAAGATAAGCAAGTTCGATCAACATGCGTACGTTTTCGCCTGTCGCCGCCGAAATATAAACGACGCTATATCCATTTTTCTCGGCGTATGCGCGGAATGAATCCAGCTCGGTATGATCTTCTACGAGGTCAATCTTATTCGCCGCAATAATCTGCTTACGGGATGCAAGCTCGGAACTGTACTGCATCAACTCACGATTAATCAGTTCGATATCCTCAATAGGATCTCTGCCTTCTCTTCCCGATATATCAACAACGTGAATGAGAAGACGACAACGGTCAACGTGCTTCAGAAACTCGTGACCAAGACCGAGACCGTCAGAAGCTCCCTCAATCAGACCCGGAATATCTGCGGCAACAAATGCTCTGCCCTCCGACAGCTCAACAACACCGATAGACGGTTCAAGCGTCGTAAAATGATAGTCTGCAATTTTAGGTCTTGCAGCGGATATAGCGGAAAGAAGGGAGGATTTACCCACATTGGGTAATCCTACAAAACCAACGTCGGCGATGAGTTTGAGTTCAAGAATAATATCCTTCTCTTCACCTTGAATACCTGCCTTAGCAAAACGCGGAATTTGTCGGGTTGGCGTTGCAAAATGCTTGTTACCCCATCCGCCTTTACCGCCTTTACAGATCAGAAACTCATCCACCTCCGACATATCCTTGATCACAAGACCGCTTTCAGCATCCTTGATGATCGTTCCGGGCGGAACGGGCAAGATCAGATCCTGACCGTTTTTACCGTGAAACTTCATTTTAGCGCCATCACCGCCGTTTTCGGCTTTAATTTTTCTTTTGTATTTATAATATGTCAGCGTGTTCATTCCCTCATCAACACGGAAAATAATCGAACCGCCACGTCCGCCGTCGCCGCCGTCAGGGCCTCCGTGCGAAACGTATTTTTCACGGTGAAACGACACACAACCGTTGCCGCCGTTTCCCGCAGTTAAAGTAATTCTTACGTTATCAAATAGCATCGTTTAATCCCTTTTACTTGATCATGGCAAGAAATTCGTTCTCATCAATCACGCGAATGCCGAGATCTCTTGCCTTGTTTAATTTACTGCCCGCATCAGCGCCGCAAAGCACGATGGACGTTTTCTTGGAAACTGACGACGAAGTTTTGCCTCCATACTGCTTAATTAATGCCTCTGCCTCCGAACGTGACATCGTGGGAAGCGTTCCCGTCAGAACAAAAGACATACCGGCAAAACGGTCGTCCACCTGAGTCGCCGCTTCAGTCGTAGTCTTGACGCCAAGCAATTTCAACTCATCTACAAGCTCTCGTGTGGATGGCATTGCAAAATAACGAACCACGTTTTCAGCGGTGATTTTTCCAAAATCATCAATTTGCACGAGATCTTCAACCGAGGCTGAAAAAAGTTCTTCTATATCGTGATAACGCGTTGTCAACGCTTCAGCGGCAGCCTCACCGATTTGCCTGATACCAAGCGCATATAAAAGTCTTGCAAGACCCCGTTTTTTCGACTCTTCGATAGCATTCACCAGATTTTCAGCGCTCTTTTGCCCCATACGTTCGAGCGTAACGAGCTCGCTCGTCTGAATACGGTAAATATCCGCAACCGTTCTGATAAGTCCATTATCCTTCAGAAGCTTCAGAATGCGCGGACCGAGACCTACAATATCCATCGCATCTTTTGAAGCAAAATGCACAAGATTTTGCATAAGTTGAGCAGAACAAGCGGCATTGTTACAGCGCACCGCCGATTCTTCATCGCGGAACACCTTTTCACCGCAAGAAGGACATACGCTTGGCATCATAAATTCAGGAAACTCAGCTGAACGCAATTCCTTTTTCGATGAAACGATTTCTGGAATGATATCGCCTGCTTTTTGAACCACAACGGTATCGCCAATACGAATATCGCGCTCACGGATAAAATCTATGTTGTGCAGCGTTGCACGGGACACCACACTACCGGCAATCTTTACAGGCTCAAGCTCGGCAATCGGCGTTAAGACGCCTGTTCTGCCCACCTGAATGACAATGTCATGCAAAACCGTTTCCTTTTGCTCGGGAGGAAATTTATATGCCACAGCCCACTTGGGTGTGCTGGTCGCCTCACCAATCTTGCGGCGCATTTCCAAAGAATCCACCTTAATGACAACACCGTCAATATCAAAAGGCAGGTTGCGGCGCATCGCGCCGATTTCCTCAATTGCCTGCACGATAACGTCGTAACCCTTCAACACTTGTTGATACGGTACAACAGGAAACCCCTGCGCCTTCATAAAATCGAAGGTTTCACCATGTGTATCAAAATTCTTATCGCTCGCCTGCAAATTAAAAATAAAAATGTCAAGCCCACGCCCTGCAACGACCTTCGGGTCGAGTTGGCGAAGCGAGCCCGCAGCAGCATTACGGGGATTGGCAAACAGTGACACCTCTTGTTTCTCGCGCTCAGTATTCAGTGCTTCAAACGCCTCCTTAGGCATATACACCTCGCCACGCACTTCAACCATACCGGGATAATCAATCACAAGCGGTAAAGAACGGATGGTACGCACGTTCATCGTAACGTCCTCACCCACCGAGCCATCACCGCGTGTCGCGCCGTAAACAAGCGCGCCGTTTTCATAGCGCAAAGCCACCGATAGACCGTCTATCTTACATTCTACCGAATACGTAAGCTCACCGAACTCCCCCTCAAGCCTGGAAAGCCATCGGTTAAGTTCTTCATAGGAAAAGACGTCCACAAGACTTTTCAACGGCACGTTATGATTGATCTTTTTGAATTTATCCTCTGCCTTACCGCCAACACGGACGGTTGGGGAATTGGCATCGTAGTATTCCGGATGTGCTTCTTCAAGAGAAACAAGCTGATAGAACAGCTTATCG
This sequence comes from uncultured Lachnospiraceae bacterium, assembly GCA_964564225.1. GTDB lineage: Bacteria > Bacillota > Clostridia > Oscillospirales > CAG-272 > RGIG1993. Next base: position 1,907 of record CAZMAF010000054.1, on the reverse strand, counting down.
TATTCAGCATCCGAAATCTCGGGAGCGTCTTCAACGTAGTATTTTCTCGCATGATACCGCAAAGTATCGCGAAGCTTTGTAATTTGTTCTAAAACAGTATCTGTCATATTGAAGCCCCCTCTATCTCAAAATATAGTCATACTGAGGTATTATAGCACGAAATATCCGAATTTTCAAGAGATTACGCAGTATTTTTCATATTTTTTATTTTTGACTTTTTTCCACTATTGATTCTTGCTCTTTTTTATGTTATACTGTATTCAGATAATAATGTTTTGGAGAAAATATGAAACATCTGACGAAGATTTTACGATCGCAGCTTGCGCTCTTAAAACCGTTTATTACAGGATGCTCGCTGGCAACAGTACGAAAATGGCAGGAAACCACCGGCAAGCTTATGGCAAATAACCACAAGAACAACGTAGAATACAAAGAATTTTTGATAGGCGAATGCCCTGCTTCTCTCATCTCACCCAAAGATGAGCTGTCTTCGGGCGTCATTCTTTACCTTCACGGCGGCGGCTATACCGCTGGTAATCTTCACTACGCCAAAGGGTTTGGAACAGTCCTTGCGGCAAGCTGCGGTATTAAAGTACTTTGTATCGCATATAGACTTGCTCCCGAGCATCCCTTTCCCGCAGCTCTCGATGACTCGCTGGAAGCTTACGGACATCTGCTTTCTTCAGGCTACGCGCCATCCCAGATCATTCTCTGCGGTGAAAGCGCGGGAGGCGGTCTCTGCTATTCCCTTTGCCGCAAGCTGATCGAAAAAGGCCGTACCGTCCCCGCCGGCATTATCGGTATTTCACCGTGGACAGACTTGACACTGTCGGGAAAATCTTACATACAAAACGAAAAAAACGACCCCTCACTCACCAGAGAAAGACTGAAATTCTTTGCCGATTGTTACGCGTACGGCGCAAAACAAGTCGGAAAAAATCTCTACCCCAACACAAATGACGACCAAGCAGAGGACGATCGCATCAAGTCAAATGATAAAATGTCGCCTCTTTTTTGTGATATGCACGGTATGCCACCGTCGCTTCTTTTCGTCGGCGGCGACGAAATATTGCTTGACGACACGCTGAAGCTCAACGAAAAACTCCTCGCGGCAGGCGCAGAGAGCACACTCATCAAGCGCGAAAACCTCTGGCACGCCTACGTTCTGTATGCGCTGAAAGATTATAGCGAAGAAGACTTCGAAGGAATCAGAAAATTCATAAAAAAACATATCCCCCATCAGAAAAAGCTCCGTTGGATGTCACTCGATAACGCCGCAAAAATTTTCCCCGCAGCAAGACGGCGTAACTGGAGCAACGTATTCCGCCTTTCCGCAACCTTAAACGAAAAAATTGACCCCGAGATTTTACAAATCGCGCTTGACGTTACCGTACGACGTTTTCCCTCAATTGCGGTACGCGTTAAAACAGGCTTTTTCTGGTATTATCTGGAAGAGATTCCCCATGCCCCCAGAATTATCGACGAAAAACCCTATCCCCTTTCCCGTATGATGTTCGACGATATCCGCAAATGCGCATTCCGTGTCATTCACTACGAAAACCGTATCGCCGTTGAATTTTTCCACGCATTGACCGACGGAAACGGCGGGCTCATATTTTTGAAAACGCTCGTTTCGGAATATCTCTATCAGAAACACGGCGTTAAAGTGCCGCTCGGAAACGGTGTGCTTGACCGTTTGGAGGAACCCATACCCGATGAAACCGAGGACAGTTTTTTTAAATATGCAGGCAAAAAGAGCGCGTCGCGCAAAGATACCACAGCATTCAAGCTCACCGGAACACGCGAGGAAGACGGCTTCAAAACTAATACGACCTTTTTATTAAACGCGGATGAGATTGCCAAAAAAGCCAAAGCACTCGGCGTGACCGTAACTGCGTATCTTGCCG
>CAZMAF010000053.1:0-10358 GCA_964564225.1 uncultured Lachnospiraceae bacterium | reverse complement strand
GTCATGTGAGGATACAGAGCGTAGTTCTGGAATACCATTGCAATATCGCGATCCTTAGGAGCGATGTCATTTACGAGCTTATCGCCGATAAAGAGTTCGCCTTCGGTGATTTCTTCAAGACCTGCGATCATACGGAGCGTCGTGGTTTTACCGCAACCGGAAGGGCCTACGAAAATGATAAATTCTTTGTCTTTAACTTCAAGACAGAAGTCGTTAACGGCAGTAACGCCGCCGGGATACTTTTTATAAAGGTGTCTGAAAGAAATACTTGCCATGGGAATCAACCTCCTAAAGTATTTAGCTTACTATTTCTACGTTCTTATTCTAACAGATTTTTTTCGTTTTGGAAAGAGGGTAAATATCCAAAATTTTGTCCTTTGTTTTGTGCAAAATTGACAATAATTTCGCAAGTTATTCATTTTTTGGCACTTTTGTTGTAAAAATGAATTTAATAAATTAAATTTACGGCATCCGGACAAGCTTGTTTTGTTAAAATGCTTAAAAAAACATCTGAAAGTTTGTGAAAAGTGACGGGTTGGAGCGGTACGATCCTATCGGATTATTACTTGAAAAATACAGGAAATTATGGTATACTGTTACCATACTATCGGCAAGGAGGTTTTTATGGCATATTTATCTTTGCGGAACGTAGGAAAAATTTACGTTTCCGAGTCGAGCGTGGCGGTGGGTATCCGCGGCGTATCGCTTGATTTTGAGCTGGGTGAATTCGTGGCGATCACGGGTAAATCGGGCTCGGGTAAATCGACACTTTTAAACGTCATTAGCGGTATGGATTCTTATGAGGAGGGCGAGCTTCTTATCGAAGAAAGTCCGACTTCGCATTATATTGAGCGCGATTGGGAGCTTTTCCGCGAAAAGTATATTTCTTTCGTTTTTCAGGATTACAACATTATTGAAAGCTTTACGGTGCTTCAGAACGTCGAGCTTGCACTTTTACATATTGAAGACCGTAAAGAGCGCCGTCGCCGTGCGCTTTCACTCCTTGACCGCGTTGGGCTGATCTCACATCTGAGACACAAGGGAAGCCGTTTGTCGGGCGGTCAGAAACAGCGCGTCGTTATTGCACGCGCTCTTGCCAAGGATTCACCGATTTTGCTCGCGGACGAGCCGACGGGTAATCTTGACTCCGAAAGCGCTAAGGAGATCGTTTCACTCCTTCACGAGATTTCAAAGGAAAAGCTTGTTATCGTCGTTACGCATAATTTCGATCAGCTTGAAGGGTATGCAACGCGGCATATCCGTGTCTTTGACGGTGCAATTGAACGCGATCTTACGCTTTCGCCCCGTCGCTGTGAGGCGAAGACTTATCCCGCACACGAAAAGGGTAGCGCGGGAAAGAAAAAGGATATTAAGGGCGGTCTTCTTCTTGGAAAGAGCATTTTTACCGCGCGTCCCCGCCTTTCGGTTTTTCTTTGTCTGTTGATGATCCTCGGTACGCTCGCGCTGTTTGTTGTGACGGGCTTCTGCGGTTCGGCGTTTGATGTTTTCAAGCCGAAATATATGTTTCACCCGAGCGACGGCCGCGTGATCCTGACTGCTTACGACGGCAGTCCTTTGACGGACGGGGAGCTTGTTTCCCTTGCCGAACGCTACGGTGCATCCTCTTTTTTACATTTTGACAGCTTGCTCGATGAGACCGTGAGTATGTTCATTCCTTATGACCGTTGGGGCGAGTATTTACAGGTGCGGATGGTGCGCGGTGAAACGTTCGGGAACAATATTGTCGGTCGTTATCCCGAAGCCGCAAACGAGGTGCTTCTGTCCCTTCCGCTTTCTTATAAGACGATGTTCGGTAAGGATGATATTTTAATACGCTACGTTGAAATTGACCGCACGGTTTACGAGGTGGTCGGCGTGTATTATGAGATTGACAACAATCTTGACGCTTGCTGTCTTCTGACTGACGAGGGCTATCGCAACGCTGCCGCTCTCCGTTATTTAAACGGTACGAGCCTTGTGTCGAATGCCATTCTTGCGCGTGATGAGCAGGGTACGCTTCACAGACAGTACGAGGGCTTGTTTGCGCCATCCTATGCCGTCGAGCGTGATAAGATCTATATCAGCAAGCTTGACAGTATGCCGGATGATTTTGTTTCGCTCGGATACGCGGTGTCGGTGCGGTATTACCGTTACCGTTTCGGTGAGTTAATGGAATATGAATTTGCCAAGGAGTTTGATGAGGCGTATATTACGAAAAACGTGCCCGATCTTTCGGCGCATGACATTTTTATTGCATACGGTTCACTCGACTCTGCTTCGACCTACATCAGTCCCTATCTGCTTTCCGAAATGGTAGAGGAGGTGCTGGCGGACAGTTACCGTCAGGCATCGCTCTTTTTTGAAGATGAAGCGCGTGCCGAGGAGGTTGCCGCATCGCTTGTAGCAAGCGGCTACCGTGCTGTTACGGCGCGGGCGACCTATCAGCCTGACGGTCTTGAGGTCATCGGAGAAGTGCTTGGTTGTCTTATGAGCCTTCTTCTTTGGGCAGGCTTCGTTTTTTTCCTCGCTTTTTTCATCAGTTTATGCTCGTCGCGAGCGCTTGCCGCCTTCAAGGGCGATATGGCGATCATGCGTTCGATGGGTATTTCGGTTCGTGTGATCCGTATTGCGATGTACGTCAGAATGCTGATTACGCTTATTCCTGCATTTATCGTAACGGTGTTTGTCGCCGTCGGTATTTACACCTCGCCCGTTCTGAATGCGCTCTTTATTTATCTTTACGCATGGCAGTATGCCTTGATTTTTATCGGTATGCTTATTCTCGTTTACCGTGTGACAAGGCGACAGATCGCAAAGCTCTTTTCACAAAGCGTCAAGAAGGCGCTGAGAGGGGGTGACGTTCAGTGATTACGTTATCAAAGCTTCACAAGTATTTCAACAAAGGCAAAGAAAACGAAATTCACGTTCTTGACGATATTTCAATCACTTTGCCCGAAACGGGTATCGTTGCCATTTTCGGTCGAAGCGGATGCGGTAAAACCACGCTTCTCAACGTCATCGGCGCGCTCGATAACTATCATTCGGGCAGTATACGGGAGGACGGCAGAGAGATTGCTGCCGAGCTTGATGCTTACCGTAACCGTGACATCGGGTATATTTTTCAGAATTATAATCTTCTGAAAGAGGAAAGCTGTTTTGACAATGTGGCAAACGCTCTGCGGCTTTGCGGAATGAGTGATGGCGAGGAGCTTGCCGGACGAGTGGAAACCGCGCTTTCCTTCGTGGATATGCAAGCGTACGCCTCCCGCACGCCCGATACGCTGTCGGGCGGTCAGCAGCAGCGGATCGCCATTGCGCGCGCGATCGTGAAAAATCCCCGTATCATTCTTGCCGATGAGCCGACGGGCAATCTTGACGAAATCAACACCGTGATGGTGATGGACCTTCTTCGCGAGATTGCGCGCGACTGTCTTGTTATTCTCGTAACGCACGAGGCGGAGCTTGTCGATTATTACTGCGATCAAGTGATTGAGCTTTCGGATGGCAAGGTGGCGGGTATCCGTGAAAATCATATTACCGACGGGTATGCCGTGCGTGATAAAAATACCGTTTATCTCGGTGAGCTTGAGAAGGTATCGACCGAAAGTGATACGGTAATGTTTTCCTATTACGGTCAGAGGCCCGACCGACCGATTGCGGTAAAACTCGTAAGTTATGGCGGTAAAATCTATCTGTCGGTTGATTCTCCCGACGTTCAGATGCTCACAGCCGATAGCGAAATCAAGCTTTATGACGGCGTTTTTGAGCGGCGTGAGGCGAAAGAAAAACGGGCGGCGCATATTGATATGTCGCGCCTGCCGCGCGTTGCGGGTTCGCGCTTTGGACGGCTTTTTACGGTGAAAAGTGCGATTATGAGTGGTTATCGCGCCAATTTCACGAAGCAAAAGAAGGGAAAAAAGCTTCTGAAGCGCTGTCTTGCGCTTTTTGCGGCGGTGATCGTATTGATGACGGCGATTTTCGGAACGTCGATCGGCGCTGTTGAGGATATTAAAGAGTCCTATAACGACAGGGTGTTTTATCTTTTGATGAACGATGATACTGTAAAGCTTCTGGATGCCGATCCCTCGGAAAGCGGTATCGACAGTTTGTATCTGCGGCGCGGTTACGTGAGCGGAAATGAATATTTTTATTTCAATACCGGCTTTTTTGAAACCTTTAATAACGACGGCTTAAACTCGAATTTTTCGACTCACGGCGTATGCTTGCCGGTTTCTTTGGCAAACGATGCACCGCTTCTCTGCGGTAAACGGGAGCTTTCGGAAGGGGAGGTGCTGCTTTCCTCCGTTTGTGCCGATATGCTTCTTGAAAAATCGACACTCGGTTATTTTCAAAGCTACGATGATCTGCTCGGTCTGCTCAGTACGAATTACGGATTGTTTTCCGGTCAGTTAACGATTGTCGGTGTTGTGGAGTCGGAGGAAAGCGCTTTTTATCTGGACGATGCTTATCTTGCAAAGAGCGCGCTCAATAACCGCTCGCTGAACGTGGTATCGGCAACTGAGGCGGGAATTGCGGTGGAAAACGGCAAGACCGTTTATTATACCGCCGATTTTGGTACAGTCTCCGAGGAATACGCCGTTGGTAAGACCGTTTGGGTGCTTGGACGGGAATATACGGTGTCGGAAAACATTTTTGTGGGCAGTTATGCGGTGTATCTTGATTCGATCGGTGTGAAAAAAGACTCGCTTGAGGAAAGAATGGATCAGAAGATGGCGGAGCTGTATCCGGAAATTTCGACCGATGATAGAAGGTATCAGGAAAAATATGAGGAGCTTTATGACAGTGAGGCGGTGCTTTGGGTGTTTGATTATTTTTCGCATCTTAAAGGCTATGCCAGACGGCAGTTTCTCTTTGATCCCGATTTCGACAGCTTTTTGTATCTGGAAAAGGATATTCCGTACCTCTACTATCAGAGTATGAACGATAATTTATATCTTGCATCGCTTTATCTTGAAGAAAAGGGCGTGATGCCGACTCTGAGCGATCTGAACGAATATGAGCCAACCGGGAAGGAGTACGGTACGACGCGCGATTATGAGGAGTATAAGAAGTTTGCGGCAAACTATCATAACTCGCCGACCTTCGTTCTTTCGGATGAGGACTATCTTTCTCTTGCTTCGTCTTACGGTAAGAGTGATGCGTTGATTGATCCTTTGCAGAATGACGAGAAATACGACTCCTATTACGGCACGACGTATGCGGTTCTGCACAGCGCCGATCCCGATAAAACCGAGGCGTTTTTGACAGCGCGCGTAGATAGGACCGAGGGTTATCCCGAACAGCTTATTACTCCGACGGCGACTTTTGAGGAGGCGTTTGCGGATCAGCGGCTTGCCATTGTGACGGGACTTGTCACAATGGGCGTTATTCTTGCCGTAATGAGCGTTTGTATGTACTTTATTATGCGCTCGGCTATGATGAACCGTATTCGCGAGATCGGTATTTACCGTGCGATCGGCGTATCCGTGAAAAATCTCGTGTTTCTTTTTGCCGTGGAAACGGCGGTGCTTGTCGTTCTGACCGTATTCGTCGGGTATCTTCTGTCGAGCGGCTTCGTATGGCTTTGTCTTGCGGCATCAAGCCTTGTCGGCAGTATTTTCTACTATCCTGCATGGCTCGCTTTCGGCGTGCTTCTGGTGCTTTTTCTCATTGCGGCATTTTGCGGGATGATTCCCATCTTGCTTCTTACGAGAAAAACGCCGAGCGCTATTCTTGCCAAATACGATATTTAAACCAAGCAGTCCTTTTGCCGATGTTTTTGCGAAGGGACTGCTTTTTTTGATAAATATCAGTTTTTCTGTACTATCTTCTTGACAAAACCCATCGGCGTGATGTATAATATCTATAATATGGGTTATTTTACAGATTTTTACGATTCAGGAGTGTGTGAATATGGCTTTGAGAGCGTATGAAGGAAACGAGGCGTACATTTTTATCAGTTATGCCCACAAGGATGCGGCAAAGGTGTTGCCGATTATTGAAGGACTTGCCGAAAAGGGCTTTCGTATCTGGTATGATGCCGGTATCGAAGCGGGTTCGGAGTGGCCTGAGTATATTGCCGAGCATCTTGAAAACTGCAAGGCGTTTATTGCTTTTATTTCGGAGGCGGCGATCGCCTCGAAAAACTGTCGCCGTGAGATTAATTTTGCCATTGATCTTGACAAAGAGCCGTTGGCAATCTATCTTGAGGAAGTGAAGTTGACGGCAGGTATGCGTATGCAGCTCGGTACGCTTCAGGCGATGTTTTATCACCGTTACCCCAATCTGACTTCTTTTGTTGATTCTCTTGCCGAGGCAAAAAATATTCAGGGTTGTTCGGTAAGCGGTATTCTGAATACGGCAACGGTACAGAACAAAAACGCCGATCTGTTTAATGCTTTTCTTTCGCAGACGAACAGTAAAACCTCGTTTTCGAGCGCACCGTCTGCGGCATCCGCAAGCGCTTTGTCGACGGTGAGCGATGGCGATCTTCCCGTTATTCACGGTAAAAACGAGGTAAGCGACGAGATCGCCCGTTTGAGCGAAGAAGGTATTGAGTTTTACGATGATAAGAAATACGATAAAGCTTTTCCGCTTCTTTTGAAGGCAGCGGAGGGCGGCGAGATGGATGCGCAGTTTTATCTTGCCTGCTGTTATGACTTCGGTCGCGGAACTTCGGTCGATCACGAAACCGCGTATTATTGGTACAGAAAGGCGGCAGAGCAGGGCGATCCTTATGCGCAGAACAATCTCGGTTATTGCTATTATAACGGTGAGGGCGTTGCTAAGAGCATGACCGAAGCGGTCAAGTGGTATCGCGCCGCTGCTAATCAGGGACATACCTCTGCTGAGTATTCGCTCGGTCGCTGTTATGTTAACGGCGAGGGCGTACCGCAGAATTATGCAGAGGGTGTGAAGTGGTACAGACGCGCCGCCGAGAAGGGGGACTCTGATGCGCAGTTTGGCCTCGGTAACCGTTATCATTACGGTGAAGGCGTGCAGAAGGACGTCAACGAGTCTTTCAAATGGTATAAGCTTGCCGCAGAGCAAGGACATGCTGCGGCACAGTATCAGGTTGGCTGTGCTTACGATTTCGGTAACGGTACGGCAAAAAATCCCACAGAGGCTTGCAAGTGGTATCTGAAGGCAGCCGAGCAGGGACACGCAACGGCACAGTTTAATCTTGCCGTCAGCTACCGTAACGGCGACGGTGTGGCAAAGGATGATGAGCGCGCGGTTTATTGGTATACCAAGGCAGCAGAAAACGGCTACGTGAAAGCTATGTATAATCTTGCATGCTGTCACGATTCGGGTGAGGGAACGCCCGAGAACCGTCAGCTTGCATTGAAATGGTATTTTGCAGCCGCTGAGCAGGGACATAGTAAAGCGCAGTTTGAGATCGCGCGCAGCTACGACTTTGCCGACGGTCTTGAGAAGAATCCCGCCGCGGCTGTCAAGTGGTATATCAAAGCCGCCGAGCAGGGACATCCGACCGCACAGTTCAATCTTGCTTGCTCGTATGAAAACGGTGACGGTGTTGCCGCGAATATTTACGAGGCGGCAAAATGGTATCTGAGAGCGGCAGAGAACGGCTACGTGAAGGCAATGTATAATTATGCGAACCTCTGTGCCGACGGTAAAGGCACACAGCAGAGCTACGCTACGGCATTCCAGTGGTATCTGAAAGCGGCAGAAGAAGGTCACGAACGCTCGCAGTTCAAGGTCGGTTATTATTACGATATGGGGCGTGGTGTTGCCAAGGACGTCTACAAGGCGGTTGAATGGTACAGAAAAGCGGCAGATGCGGGCAACGTTGTGGCGCAGTACAATCTCGGCGTTTGCTATGCAAACGGACAGGGTGTTCCGAAAAATGACGCCGAAGCGGTATTCTGGTATAAAAAGGCGGCGGCACAGGGCGATGAGGATGCGATTGCCGCTTTGAAGCGTCGCGGTATTAACGTATAAGAAATTGAGGTGAAACAGTATGGCGTTACGCGCCTATGAAGGTAAAGAGCCCTACATTTTTATCAGCTATGCTCATAAGGATATGGCGAAGGTGATGCCTATTATCGAAGGACTTGCAGAAAAGGGCTTTCGGATCTGGTATGATGCCGGAATTGAGGCAGGTACGGAATGGCCTGAGTATATAGCCGAGCATCTTGAAAATGCATCTTCATTCGTTGCGTTCATTTCCGAGTCGGCGATTGCTTCGAAAAACTGTCGCCGTGAGATCAATTTTGCCATTGATCTTGACAAAGAGCCTCTTGCCATTTATCTGGAGGAGGTCAGACTGACGGCAGGTATGCGCATGCAGCTTGGTACGCTTCAGGCGATGTTTTACTACCGTCATGCCAACTTCAATTCCTTTATCGACACGTTGGCTGAGGCAAGAGAGCTTCAGCGTTGCCGCGCAGGCGGTTCGCCTTACACCGTTACGGTGTCGTCTCCTTATCCTTCGCCGTCGGGCGGGGCGGCAGTCAATACGGTTGATAAGAATGCGGTTTTTACCAATTTGTTCAAGGGAAAGACGTCTCAGACTTCCGTCAATGTCGATTCCTCTCTTCTGACACCCGATAAGCTGTCGCCCTCGGCAATCAGTGAACAGGAAGCGGCTTCTCTCAATGCAAAGGGTTCTGATTTGTATGGGGAAAAGCGTTACGACGAGGCGTACGCATTGTTTGTACGGGCGGCAGAAGGCGGTAACAAATATGCTTTTTACAATCTCGGTATTTGTTACGAATACGGCCGCGGTGCAAAGCAGGATTATCGCGTAGCGGCGGCTTGGTACGCGCGCGGTGTTGAGGCGGGGCATATCGGCTCGGCAAGCAGTCTTGCATTTTTTTACGAATCCGGCAGAGGCGTTGAGAAAAATATGACGGAGGCGGTGCGTCTTTACCGCCTTGCCGCCCAGCAGGGCGATAGCTACGGTCAGTGTAATCTTGGCTTTTGCTATGAAAAGGGCAACGGCGTTCCTCAAAGCTATACAGAGGCGATTAAATGGTATCAGCGTGCCGCTGATCAGGGTCATGCGCGCGCAATGAACAATCTTGCCGTTTTCTATGAAAATGGTTATGGTGTCAAGGCTGATATTGCCAAGGCGGTTGAGCTTTACCGCCGTTCTGCCGAGAAAAACAACGCCGCGGCTCAGTGTAATCTTGGTGTTTGTTATGAGTTCGGTAACGGTGTTGAGAAGGATGTGGCGGAAGCGGCGAAGTGGTATCAGATGGCGGCTGAGGGCGGTAACGCCCGCGCACAGTGCAATCTCGGTTACGCTTACGCCCAAGGAAGGGGCGTTCCTCAAAGCTATACAGAGGCGATTAAATGGTATCAGCGTGCCGCTGATCAGGGTTTTGCGCGCGCACAGAATAATCTCGGTCTTCTGTATGAGCAAGGCAAAGGCACTCCGAAAAATTACGTTGAAGCGACGCGGCTTTACCGTCTTGCGGCAGAGCAGAATTATGCGGCATCCTGTTGTTGGCTGGGTGTTTGCTATGAGTTCGGTAACGGTGTTGAGAAGAATTTGTCCGAAGCGTTCCGTTGGTATAAAAAGGGCGCAGAGCTTGGTCATGCGCAGGCACAGTGCAATCTCGGCTATTATTATCAGAAGGGTATTACGGTGCCGGTCGATTTTTACGAGTGCGTGGAATGGTACAGAAAATCTGCCGAGCAGGGCTATGCCCGCGGACAGTACAATTATGGCTGCTGTTATGCTAACGGGCAGGGCGTTGTGAAAAATGAGACAGAGGCGGTTGCCTGGTTCAAAAAGTCTGCTGCGCAGGGGTATCAGTCTGCAAAGGATGCTCTGAAAAAACGCGGTATTCCGGTATAAAATCAAAAATAAAAAAACTCGGCGTAAAGCGGTTGCTTTATGCCGGGTTTTTCATTTATAAGCTGTCTGCCATATCGAGAAGCAGGCGTTCGGTCTTTTCCCAACCAAGACAGGGGTCTGTGATGGATTTACCGAAGACGCCTTCACCGATCTTTTGCGCGCCGTCTTCCAGATAGCTTTCGATCATAAAGCCCTTGACGAGCTTTTTGATGTCGGGATTGTAGCGGCGGCTATGGAGTACCTCTTTGGCAATGCGGATTTGTTCGATCGGTTTTTTACCGGAATTGGCGTGGTTGGTATCGACGATGCAAGCGGGATTCAAAAGCGGCTTTTCGGCGTATGCTTCAGCAAGATGCATAAGGTCTTCGTAATGATAATTGGGAAGCGACTGTCCGTGCTTATTAACGTAGCCGCGCAGAATGGCGTGCGCGTAAGGATTGCCCTCGGAATGTACCTCCCAGCCGCGATAGATGAAGGTGTGCTTATGTTGAGCGGCGGTGATGGCGTTCATCATAACCGAGATGTCGCC